>JBARXI010000223.1:0-13852 GCA_049647275.1 Microcoleaceae cyanobacterium | reverse complement strand
CCCCCCAACGACTCGGTGACTCCTAACTAAAAAAAAGAAAGCATTGACAAAGATACGTTTAGGGGTTCTATAAGCCTTTGCTCAAACCTCTGTAGGGACTTTCCGTCGAACCTCCCTACATTCTTTTTCAGAGATATTTATCTAAATTTTTAATCAATTTTTTTTCGGTTGATAAGTCAGTAGATATATCCAAGAAAATAATCAGAGCTGCAAACTAAGCAAACTCTGGAAAAGTACATCCGCAAAATGTAGTGCTAATTAAGGATAAAAATAAAGTGTTTCGCTTTTCAAGATTTTCTAATCACAGGGGCATTAAAAAAATTAATACTGATAAGGAAGAATAGTAATGCAGACATTTCGTAACAATGCTCCAAAAATATTTTCTAAACCTCAACACGGTGTAGTCGAAGAAAAAATTACTCCTAATGAACCTGGAAGAGTTAAATTTAGAGCTACATACTGGCCTGCTGTACTTTTTGGAGACTACAGCATGACTCTCGATCCTGGTCAGGAAGTTGCAGTTATCGGTCATCAGGGAATTACTTTGTTAGTGCGCCCTTTCTAAATATCGGGAGTAGCGAGTAGGGAGTAGGGAGTTGTTACTCATTCTCTACTACAATAATCTAACTTTAACGTCTTAGTTTTCTGATCAAGGGGGAGAGATGGCGATCGCCTAACTCTATTTTGATGAACGTATCGATATCACTATAACGTTATGGTTTTTTGTAGGAAGTAGATTGGGTTAAGCCTATCTCGCAACCCAATAAAAACATTTAACATTTGTCTGTTGGGTTTTCTCCTTATCCTGCGGATAAGCTGCCCTAACAGAGATGCTCCGCGTTGGCCTTAGCCTGTCCTCTGGACAAACGTTACCTCAACCCAAGCTACTACTAAACTCTTAACTCGATCTTAATTGATGAAAAATTCAACTACAACGTTGGGGTTTTTTGATTTTAGATAAACTGGTAATGTGGCGATCGCTCTACTCGATCTTAATTGATGAAAAATTCAACTACAACGTTGGGGTTTTTTGATTTTAGATAAATTCAGGATGTGCTGAAAGGCCAGCAAAAAAACTATAATGTTTCAAAAAAAATATAGGCTAGACTAAGAGAAAATTCTCGTGCATCCCCCAAAATGGCTTTAAATTCTCAATTTTCAAGAAATACTAATGATGAGAGCGCGTGAGATATTGCAGGAATATAAAAAAGGTAGACGAAATTTCCAAGGGGTGAGTCTTCGGGGTCTATCTTTTAAGGGAAAAGATGTATCTGGAGCAGATTTTAGTAGGGCGGATATTCGAGGTACTAATTTTCGAGGAGCGAATCTGAGGGGTGCTAAGTTTCAGGGAGCTACGGCGGGGCTGCAAAAACGTTGGGTAGGGCTTTTGCTTGCTGGTGTGTTTGTTTTGGCCGGAATTTCAGGTTTTATTACTACATTGACATTTAGTCGCAGCTTTTCAGGGTTTCACAGAACCATAATTACAACATTTTTCGGTTTATTCGGCAGTGATAAACAAGTAATAATTTTTTTTAGCTTACCTCCTAACAATTAAAGGAATCTACTAAGCTATATCCTTATATCTTTAGGACGACCGTTTATTCGACATCTGTAGAGGATAAACATTTTTAAAGTGCATTAATAAAGTACCTTACTGGATTGACACAGCTAAAGTAGTAGAATAAACTTTTAGGAAAAGCCTTAACTTACAGAAAATTAAGCAATTTTCCTCAAGCACGATTTTAGCTTTGTCGGTTAACTATACATAGTCTCTCTATTTTCTAAAAGTCATACGTTATAGTTTTTTGTCTCTATATTTATGACTTTTGCAGAAAGTATCAAATAACTTTTTAGCTTTTCTCGGTATTTTGTGTAAATAAATGTTGTTGCTTTTTATGGTTATGGAAATTCTTGAAACTGTTGGTACAACTGAAGCAGCTTTTTTATTGAATATTTCGGCTGCAAGATTGCGGGTACTATTGGGTCAAGGTCGCATCAAAGGCCCTCGCAGAATTTAGTAGGGTGGGAAAATCCTTGCCCACCCTACAAAGACTAAACTACTCCCCGGCTGACCAAGGTGTTTGAAACTTCGGATAAAGAGTCAAACCACCATCAATAAATAAAGTTTGCCCAGTAATATAAGACGCATCATCAGAAGCTAAAAAAGCTGTAACTGCTGCCATTTCTTCTGAAGTTCCTACCCTTCCCATGGGAATATTACTCGCAACTTCTTTTTGCTTTTGCGGGTCTTCTGCCCAACTTTTATTAATATCTGTAGCAGTAGCTCCCGGTCCAATAGCATTTACTCTAATTCCTCGGTCTGCATATTCTAAAGCGAGGGTTTTTGTCATATTTTCCATAGCACCTTTACTCATAGAATAACTAATATATTGAGGGCGAGGAATAATTTCATGGACGCTAGAAACATTAATAATTATCCCACCATTTCCTTGTTGTAAAAAATGTTTAATTGTTTCTCGCGCACAAAGATAAGCACCGCGTAAATTAACATTAATAACTTTGTCAAAATCATCAGTAGAGACATTGTGAGAATCTTCAGCAATTTGAATACCTGCATTATTAATCAGGATATCAATACTGCCAAATTCGACCGCAACTTTTCCCACCATTCTGACAATATCTTCTTCTTCAGAGACATCTCCTTCCACAGGAAAATCTCGACCGCCACAACCTTTAATTTGATTACAGATATTGTCAATCATTTCCTGAGTTTCAGCCACTTTTTCGATATCATTACGATAGTTGATAGCCACATTTGCGCCTTCCTTTGCCATCCGCACAGCGATCGCCTGACCGATACCGGAAGTGGCACCTGTGACTAAGACATTTTTTGACTTTAAACCTTTCATTTGAGTTTTCCTGAATATTTGATTAGAGGTAGTCTTGATAAATCTTACTTAAAACTTACCACCTATGTAGCTCTAGCTATGGAAGTATTCATCCAATAGAATAAATCTTGCTATTGGGGGTTGCTAACAGTTCAAAAGTAAGATAGCTGCCATTGTCTTAGCATCCCTACCCCCAATTAACAGTTTATCTGGTGGGGGTACTGCTTCTTGCCAAACTTGCTTGCGGATGACGACTCCTGGTGCCGGAGGTATACGGCGAGGTTTAGCATCACGCTTATATTGAAAAGCTTGACCGCCGCGATCGTAGACTGTTAAATAGCCCTTGACTTGATTAAAATATGTTGGTACGTCTGTGTCTAATTTAGCATGGATAATGCCACCATAGGCTCCAACTTCAAGGCGATCGCGTCCAAAAGTATAAGCCTTGGCCACCCAATTTACTGAAGGGAGATTATCATCATCTAAAAATCCAATGAGACTGGTAGTATTAGCTTCTTGAACACCCCTAAATCTTGCGTAAGCTGCACCTTGTGTTGATTCAAATAGATATCGTAACTGGCTACCTTCAGGCCATTTTTGAACGTATTTAGACACCAACTCGGCTGTATCATCTTGGCTATTATTATCTACAACTAATATTTCCCACTGTATCTTCTCCGTGAGTACCTGAGTCTTAAGTCGATCTAATACTTCTGGTAAGCGTTTAGCTCCATTATAGGTCGCAATGACTACGCTAAAATCCATAGTTACCTCACATCTAATCATAGGTAGTAGGTCGTAGTTCAACAATTAACAATTAACAATTAACAATTAATAATTACCTGTTCTTTTTAAGGAGAGGATTGCCTAAAAGGAAAATTTTTCCTCTTTTCTTCTTAAAAAGAGAGGCTTTAGACCTTAATTGTTTAATTAATAATTAATAATTATTCGGTAAAGGAAGAAGTAGCTGATAATATGCGAACATCACATAATTGGCAAAAGTCAAGGGCGTGTTAATTGCTTAATTTCTCGATTGATATCTTCAATTTTCCATCTAGTTTGAGACTCAAATTCTACAGCATAAGAGCGAAGATTGACTTAAGCCATTAGTTACAATAGACATCTCCGAAAAAGATATAAACTTTTTGTAAAAGTAGAAAATAGGGAACAGGAAAAATGGAAGATATTTTGAGGAAAAAAGGCACGGAAAACGATTTTGTCAGTAACTTTTACAACTCTAGCTAATACCAAATAAAGGGCAAGTTTATTTTCTGGAGATGTCTAATGTATTCTGTTCTGTTGGTAGAAACGGTTGCCCAGAATAGCTTAACTTTCTTATCCCTCGGAAAAACTTTAATTTTATTTTTTTTACCTGCTATTTTTTCGGATTTATTCCAACTTAATTCTCCAATATTGTGAGATTTATCTACACCGCCAGTATCATCAACTAAACGATTTATTTTTAATGGACAATAATAAACTTTTCCTAAGTTATCTATCAGGGAACATGGGTAAGAGTTTCAGGATTTTTATCTATTTTTTTGATTTTTTACATAAGATTTAGGATTGCTATATATTAGGTATATTTTCCCCAAAAACAGCCTAAAAACTCCCCCTTCCCTAGCAGGGAAGGGGGTTGGGGGGTTCGCTCAGGGCGATCGCTGCAGCGATCGAATATCAGCAACAACGATGACAACCCCTACGATGGAGTTCGATCGCCAAACCCCTACTAGGAAAACTAAATTTCACAACTATATTCGCTACGTTGCTGAATCACCTTTGCCACCAAACCAGTCCAACCTGTCTGATGACTCGCACCCAAACCTCCACCGTTATCGCCGTGAAAATATTCATAAAACAAAATCAAATCTTGCCAGTGGGGGTCATTTTGAAATATTTCCCTGCCACCATAAACCGGACGGTTTCCAGTTTCATCCTTGAGGAAAATTTTGATTAACCTGGCTTCAATTTCTAATGATACTTCCCACAAATTCATCATCTGACCTGAACCTGTCGGACATTCTACCTGAAAATCATCGCCTAAATAGTGATAAAATCTCTGGAGAGATTCTATCATTAAATGATTAATGGGAAACCATATCGGACCTCGCCAGTTAGAATTTCCCCCAAACATTCCACTGGTAGATTCAGCGGGTTCGTAGTCTACTCGATATTCGTCGTCATCTGTATGAAAAACATAAGGATTTTCGGCGTGGAAACGAGATAAAGAACGAATGCCATATTCGCTGAAAAATTCGTTCTCATCTAGCATTTTTTCGAGAATTGTCCGGAGCCGTTCGGGGCCTACAATTGCTAGTAAACGTTCTGAGTCGATACCACAAGCTTCCATGCAAGCGATATTTTTGCTTAAGTCTATGCGATTTTTTACAAACCAGTTGACTCGTTTTTGAAAATTGGGTAATTTTTGTAGGGTTTCTGAGCCAATAATAGCGACAGCAAATAAAGGAATTAGTCCTACTATTGAACGTACTTTTATATGTACATCTTCTCGACCGGGTGGATGTAATACATCATAATAAAAACCATCTTCTTCATTCCAAAGTTGTGTGCCATCTGGACCTAAATGATTCATGGCATCAACTATGTAGAGAAAATGCTCGAAAAATTTAGAAGCAATATCTTCGTAGACTTCATTTTCGACGGCTAATTCGAGAGCAATGGTTAACATATCTAGACAGTACATTGCCATCCAACTTGTACCGTCTGATTGTTCAATATGTCCCCCGGTTGGGAGTTCTGAACTACGGTCAAATACTCCAATATTATCTAACCCTAAAAAGCCTCCTTCAAAAATATTATTTCCCTCAACATCTTTCTGATTTACCCACCAAGTAAAGTTGAGTAAAAGTTTTTGAAATACTTTTTCGAGAAACTTTCGATCGCTGCGACCATAGACTTCTTTTTCGATTTGATAAACTCGCCAAGTTGCCCAAGCATGAACTGGTGGATTTACATCACTAAAATTCCATTCATAGGCTGGTAATTGACCGTTGGCGTGCATATACCATTCTCTGGTTATTAGGTCTAGTTGATGTTTGGCAAAATGAGGGTCAATTATTGCTAAAGGTACGGCATGAAATGCTAAATCCCAAACTGCATACCAGGGATATTCCCATTTATCTGGCATGGAGATTATATCATCGTTAAATAGATGAATCCATTCATAATTTCTAATATATTTGCGGTTTTCTGGTACTGGTGGTTGGGTCGGGTCGCCTTTTAGCCATTCTTCAACTACATAATAATAATATTGTTTTGTCCAGAGGAGTCCGGCAAATGCTTGACGCTGAATCTTTTGCCATTCATCGCTCATTTTACAAGGAGAAATTCGCTGATAAAATTCATCTGCTTCTGTGATTCGTGTTTGAAAAATATCGTCAAATTCTGAGTTTAATGGTTGGGGAATTTCTGCTGAATCACTCAGTCTTAATTTTATGGTTTGAGTTTCACCTGCACCTATTTCTAGTTGGTAATATGGGGAAAATTTAGTGCCTACCATTTCTGGGTTAACAGCTTCGGTGATATTATTAACTAGATAATCGTTGATGCCACTTTTGACATAGGAAGATTCATTTTCTTCTCCAAATAAATAATTTTTGTTGGTTTCATTTTCAGTAAATAATAGTTCATTAGCATCCTCATAATAAAGCCATCTTTTGCCTAATACAGGATGTTCTGCTGCAATTAAATTAGGGTTAATTTTTTTCAGAATTGGTTTTTTTGAGTTGTAATCCCAAGACCAAATATTTCTAAACCAGAGGGTGGGAAGTAAGTGTAAAGTTTTGGTTTCCGGGCCTCGGTTACTAACAGTAATTTTGATTAAAATATCTTCTTCTGTGGCTTTAGCATATTCGACCAAGACATCAAAATAACGATTTTCTGCAAATATTCCTGTGTCGAGCAGTTCGTATTCTGAAGTTTGGCGATCGCGCTGTTGATTTTCCTCTACTAAATCACCATAGGGATAAGCAGTTTGAGGATATTTATACAGGGCTTTCATATAACTATGACTGGGGGTACTATCTAGATAAAAATAATATTCTTTGACATCTTCTCCATGATTTCCTTGACTGCCTGTTACACCAAAAAGTCGCTCTTTAATAATAGGGTCTTCACCATTCCAAAGAGCGATCGCGAAACATAGCCTTTGATGATTATCGGAGATACCGCAAATACCGTCTTCTCCCCAACGGTAGGCACGATAATGAGATTCTTCGTGGGAAAAATAATCCCAAGCTGAACCATCTTCACTATAATCTTCTCGTACTGTACCCCATTGTCTCTCGCTTAAATATGGACCCCAACGTCGCCAATATGCTTCGTGGCTGAGGTCTGCTTCTAATCTTTTTTCTTCTTCAGTTAAGGGGTTGTTTTGTTGACTATTCATAATAATTGATAATTTGGAGCAGTTTAGGTTTTCAATCTACTATAACTCTTCTCAACTGTCTGTAACAGAATAGACCCCTGACAAAACTAAAAATCAGATACATTACAATACAATAGATATAGGCGTGGAAAATAAATAAACCTTTTAATTAGATCGGAATCGGAAAGAAAAAGTCACCCTAAAAAATTCTTTTTCGTGTCTTTTTCGTAAAAAAATATTGCCTATTGCCTACTCCTGCAAAAAATCTATATCTTTTTCCCAAAGGTCTAATACAGAAATAATCAACTTCTCCTATCTTTGCTGGAGTTAATTTTTAATTTTGAGTTCCTCTTATTCAATAGTTAACAGTTAATAATTAAAAATTACCTCTTTTAAAAAGAACAGGATTTACTCAAAGAAAATGTGAATTATTTTTCTTCTTAACCTTAAAAAGAGAGACTTAAAAACTGAAAATATTAATTATTTTTCTTCTTAAACTTAAAAAAAAAGCTTCAAAAATGAAAATATTAATTATTTATTCTGTGAATTGTGCAACTAGAATTTCCAGCAATTTAAACCAATTTAAAAACTATCTAATTTCATCCGATCAAGTTTTCTGTTGAATTTCTTTGAGTTCTTTTTCCAAGAAAAAGTTAAGAAAAGTCCTAACTCCGGCAACAGCTGCTAACTTGCCAATATCACTCCAACTAGGAGAAACGGCTGTTGCTACTATATCAGCAGCTAATAGAAATTCTAAGGCAAGAACTAATGAAATTCCTAAATCTAGTCGTATTTTGCCCTCTGGTGCAAACAAATTTGGACTTCTTCGTCTCCGCCACATTTGTGCTAATGCTTTAAGTACGGCAAAACCAATTATCACAATTGCAATAGCTTCTATTATTATCTTCAAAAATACAACAAACTCGCCTAATAAATTCTCAGTTATTTCAATAAAACTTGTGGTGAGAGTAAGTTGTGTGACTGTAGAAATTGAATGTATGTAACTCATAATTATTTCTTGCTGCTACCTTTACAATAAAAAAATATAGGTATACTCAATTGAATATACCATTTCATCAGATAGCAGCAAGGTTAATATATAGTTATCTAGTTGTCAAAAAATGATTTAACACTCTCAATCAAGTTTTCTGACTTATCTTCTACTTCATAAGCAGCTTTTTCTGCCATATTTTGAGCTTTGCCAATATTTTCCTCTGTTTGACCCTCTAGTTTCTGGGCTGAACCTTCAACTCGGCCTCTTGTATTTCCTAATTCCTCTTTGGTCTTACCTATAGCTTGGTCTACTTTTCCTTCAATTTGATTACTTGTTCCCGCTCCTACTAATTTATCTAAAGCAGATTTTCCCTTTGTATCAGCTTCCTCAATTGAGTCAATAGTAGCAATCAAATTAGTAGAATTTAACACAGCAGCATTAGCTGTATCATTCAAAGTAATAGATACTTTTGTCCAAGCAAAAGTCATGGCAATTACTAAACATAGACATAAGGTTAACTGTCGTCCAATTTTTGCAATGTTTGCCAAGAATTTTTGAGAATCCATTATGATTTGTACCTAATTATTAAAGTTTATATGCGGATCATACTCTACTTAACTAAGACAATCACATCTTCCATGAGAAAGATGTAAATTAACAGTATCTGCCAAATATCTATTCAGAAATACCTCTTCAGATGGATACAAATTAGAAAGTCAACTTGATATTATTGAAGCTAATTAACAAACACTGCCATACCAGAGTTTAATCAAAGAAGGTTTGAATTCAAGTTAAACTGGTGGTGATTTTAGATAAATCCAGGAGGATTAATTATATGAGTATTGAAAAAAGAGTAGAAGCAACTGCAAAGAATATAGAAGGTAAAGCTCAAGAATTCGTTGGGGAAGTTACTGGAAATCTCCAAGATCAAGCTGAAGGAAAAATGAAGCAAAAAGAAGCTCAAGCACAACACGTAGTAGAAAATTCTAAAGATCGGGTTAAAGAAGAGTTAGAAAGAAACAGCTAATTATTAGGTACTATATTTTTTTTACTCTCAGCAGATAAGAATAGTATTTAAGTTCAAACTTTCAAACTTGAGGAGTTACAAAAAACTACTATAAGTAGCTATTTGTATCTCCTTAAGTTATGTAAAATATCAGGAGAAACTTTTGTGAATAATAATCCAAATCAACAATTCTTAGATGAAAAAGTTAAGCAAATAACTAAAGATTCTCCGGCTCCAACAGGAGGGGATATATATGTAGATAAATATCAATCAAAAGTTGTTGGAGAGGAAGCAGTTGGCGGTACAACTCCTACTCCAGACCAGAATAATGTTGACCAAATTGCTGCTTCTGCAGGAGTAGAAAGAAGCGACTTTGAAGAAATAAACATTATGGAAAAAATGTCAGAAAGAGATAAACATCGTTGGCAACTTGACCCTGCATCTGAAAATAGAGACTAAAAATCAAAAATAAATTTATCCCCATTACTACGATGGGTTTTTTTTTACTTGATTAAAGTGTTTATTGCTTGGATTAAATCCGCTCTACCTAACTTGCCGTGTATAGCCAAGACATTCTATAGCATTTATCGCTCTTAGTGAGATACACAAGTTTTAGATTTTTGGCAACAGGCAACAGGGAACAGGCAACAGAGAATAGGAAATAAGAAATAGAAAGAAATAGAAAAAATACTGTACTTCATAAAGGATGAGAACCGCTATATCAAATTTCCAATCATACTATCAATTGCGCTGTTGCTGAATGCTGTTTCCGGAGCATGACCTAGGAAACTCTATTTAATCAATATGGATAAAATATTAGTCTAAATAATATGCAAATTAGTTCTTGGATATTGCTAATTGCTGGCATAATCTTAGGTATAGCTTTGATTGTGCTAATCATTTTATATTGTTTCGGTTTTTTTCGTGGCAAAGTCAAGTATCATATCAAAAATTTTCCCACTCCAGAAACGCCAAACTTTCTATTTACTATTGCTACCCTAACAAACTCTTTAATAACTGAAGGAAAAATAACAGGATTTTGGGTAGGATCATCAGATATTTTTGCTGCTAGACTTGACGCTATTCGTAATGCTAAATATTCCATTCAGTTTGAAACTTATATTATGACTCCTGGTCGTCGTGCTAATGACTTTGCCGAGGCGATTATTGAGCGAGCAAAAGCAGGAGTAAGAATTCAAATGATTGTTGATGCCTACGGTGCAAAATCTCTACCTAAATCATATTGGAAAAAACTAGAACTTGTAGGAGTTGAAGTGCGTGTTTTTAACCCTTTAAATAGTCGAGCAATTCTCCAATATTTGAATCGTACCCATAGAAAATTATTAATAATTGATGGGGAGTTAGTCTTAGTTGGTGGAGCAGGAATCTCTGATGATTGGGATGGTATAAATGAATTAGCACCTTGGCTTGACTATGAGGTTAGTTTTGAGGGAGGAATAGCAGCAAAACTTAAAGGCATTTTTCAGAAACATTGGCTAGACTTAGAAGGAATAGTTGATTTTAGCAAAGAACCCCTAAATCCTCCTCAGTTTGAAAGGCAACAGCTTTTAGTTAGTGTAGGAGAAAATCCTAACTACAAAAATTCACCAATTCGTAACCTTTTTAAAACATCTATCTTATCAGCAAAAGAACGAATTTGGATTGCTAGTCCATATTTTTTACCTAACCCTACCTCTGCTCAACTTATGATAAATGCTAGACAAAGAGGAGTAGATGTTAAAATACTGACTATGGGAAAACGTACGGATAAAAAATTTATTCATCATACCTCCCGCGAACTTTATGGCAACTTACTCAAGGGAGGAATTGAGATTTATGAACATCAGCCAAGTATGATGCACGCAAAAATTATATTGGTTGATAAAAATTGGGTGAGTATTGGCAGTTCAAATTTTGACCCCCGCAGTTTTTTTCGTAATGATGAGTTGAATATATCTCAATTAGATCGACAATTTGCTCGACAGATTGAGGAGTTTTTTATTCATGGTTTTTCCCAAAGTTTATTAATTTCTAAAAATCAGTTGCGGAGGCGAAAATTATGGGAGCGAATTGTCGGGAGATTTTGGCTTTTATTTTATTGGCAACTTTAATACATAAATACATAGCAATCCTGGCAAAATTTGTTTCAACAATTAAGAATTACCTCTCTTTGAAACGGATTGGATTGACTAAAAGGAATTTTTTTTCTTTTTTATCTTTTAAAGCCTCTCCTTTAAACCTTAATTATTCGGTCAAAAATATCCACAGCATTATGAAATATAGGTAAAACTTTCAGATTTGAAAAATGCTACAGTTTACAAATCAGGAGAATATTAGCTCAAAAAAAGTACGTTTACCTCATGGCAAAATATACAGCAGTTAGAATATCTCTTACATCAACTTTTAAATGAAGGAGATTTAATTATTCAATAGCAGAGAAAGTTAAAAAATAAAGGTAATGTCATTAATGCAGTTTAAATGCACAACAGTTTAGTGAAACAGCTAAAATAGTTCATTAATTGTAGGGTGCGCCATTACGGCTAAAATATAAGCTGTCAAAGGTATTTAACAATCCGTCGCCGGGCACCATTTTAGATGTGTCGGTCTACTAGGGTGAGCCAGGGTAGATATTCCCGCCTCATCACATCAGGATTTAATCTTCCTTTCAAAAACAGTCTCTTAAGTGCCTAAGCAAAATGAATTACCATTATTTATTCCCTGTGATTTTTACATACAATATAGGTTTTTTAGCTTTAATGTTAGTTTAACTAATTTTGCATGACTAATTATTTAATTACTATAATTACTATTATAGGACTACGTAAATAGGGCGCGGACATTCTTCTATTCCCTACTCACTTTTCCTACCGGAATGCGGAGCAAACCACTCAAATTTATTGTCTTAACCAAAGACCATACTGCTATAGTAATTTTTTGATCGATACCTATGCCAAATTAATTAACTAATTTTATTCGCTGTAATTTTTACATACAAGGTTTTTTAGCTTTAGGGTTAGTGTCTTTACAGCAGTTTTTAATCGGATGAGGTCGTGAGTTTTAATATGTTAGGAAACAGGGAACTCTTAGCAGTAAACATATATAGCAATCCTAAATGAATTGTGAAAAATTTAGATGTATTTATTTTGTCTTCTACCTACCACCTAATACCTAACACCTACCACCTAATACCTAACACCTACCACCTACCACCACAAAAAATTTATAACTGAAATAGGATTGCTATAGGGATTAAGCAAGCTGTACCTCATCTACTTTAAAAATGCTGTAATTTTCCATGACTATTTAATAGCAAATTCCAAAAAGATAGTTACAGTAAAATCACCTGCGACACGATGAAAGTATTTGCGCTACTCCTGACTCTTACTAACAAATACTTTGTCACAATATTTATCAAACTGCTATAATGTCTAACTTGTTAATATGTATCTAAGTTTTTGAGAAGTATACTTATGGAGCAACAACTTCCTACCAGTGGACAACTAGAAAGAAATATTTCACAGCGTATTCAAGCTCTATATCGGGAGCAGCTAGGCCATCAACCTACGAAAGTAACTTGCCAATTATTTTCAGATAAATTGGCAGTTATCCTAGAAGATTCTATTACTACTGCGGAGCAAGTTTTGCTAGAAGAAGGTAAGGAAAAATTAGCCGAGCAAGTACGCTCAGGATTAGACGATGCTACTAGACCACAACTAAAGACATTAATTGAAGAAATTCTGGGTATCAAAGTTACTGACTTGCTTAGTGATGCTACTTTAGAAACAGGGCGTACAGCTATTATTGCTGTGCTGGAAAATCCTCCTAAAGTGCGAAACCCCCAAACAATACCTAAAGTTAAAAATCACCAATTATCTGATGATAGTAGTGAATAATTCTAAATAGCCTGACCATAGGGCGATGTACTTTTTAATATTAGTTTGAGCGAACTAATATTTGTATAGACAAGCTTTATGACTGACTGCCATTATACTAATATCAAAAAATATTGCTAGAAAGTTTTGGAGTGCTGCCAAGAGTCACAGGTTAATTCTTTAACTACCTTTGATTGATGAAATTGCTATAATCTATAAACATCAATAAAATACTGTTATTTTTATTTAGTGGTTTGTATTATGACTCAACTTAAGCACATACCAGAAAATTTAGAAAATCTACTATCCGAGCGAATTAAATACCTATATGAATATCAATTACAACATCAACTTAGGGGTATAAGTTACCAAATTTTTGATAATAAACTAATGATGACTATAGAAGGAGCCGTTACCCCAACAGAGCAAATTCTCAATGACACTAGTCAGGAAGAATTAGCAAAAAAGGTTCGTGCTGCTTTTGATGAGATTATTCAACCCCAAATTAAGCAAATAATTGAGGAAGTTTTTGGTCTAAATGTAGTAGACTTCCTGAGCGATACAACTATTCACACTAGTCGCACTGCAATTATTGCTATTTTTCAATTGAAGTGAAGTACCTAGGGCGTGTCATCAATTAAAATTTTGACATTGAGAGTATAGTATGCTTATGGTTAAGCGTGCAGAATCAAAAAAAATCAGAGCTTCTCTAACATGACTAAACGCTATGGTTTACGGGATTAC
>JBARXI010000222.1:0-14039 GCA_049647275.1 Microcoleaceae cyanobacterium | reverse complement strand
TCTGACTAATATGTACATCACAAACCTTTGGATCTAACCATTCACTATCCCAGACTTTTTGATACAATTCCGAGCGTTTCCAGGCATAGTTAGGTTGACTTACCATACAATATAATAAATCGAATTGCAGAGCAGTTAAAGGAACCACCTTACTTTTAATCGTTACTTCTCTACCTATGGGGTCAATCACTAAATCCCCAAATTTGAGCTTCTGTGGTTTTGGCTCAGAACATATTCTTTGCCTCCTCAAAATTGCTCTGATACGAGCATTAAGTTCTACTAAACCAAAAGGTTTTTTTACATAATCATCAGCGTTTTGAAGTGCTTTTTTGATAGATTCTTCATCAGTCAAACTTGTTAGCATAAGTACAAATACATCTGTCTGACTTTGCATTTCCTGACACAGATGAAAGCCAGTAGTGTCTGGCAAATTAATATCTAGCACTACTAAATCTGGTTGAAATTGTCCAAATAAAGCTAAAGCCGTCTCACCATCTTTAGCAGATTCTATTTGATAGTTTTGCTGACTTAAAAAGCGACAAACTAAATTTCTAATTGCCTGGTCATCATCAACGACAAGAATTTTAACAGAGGCCATCGGAAAAGCCCTCCTACTTTTTGCTTAATTATTATTACCAGTGTAACTGCTACGACAATTATCGCAAACTTGACCCATGACTCTGAAAAAATACTGTATTCCAGACTTCCCAGATGGCGCAATTGAAACATACATGGCACAGGTTAAACAAAACCAGCATCAATTTAAAACCTCTCGATCCCTGCCATTTTTTTTCTTGTCTTTTATCTATTCTTCTTTCTTTTCATCATCTGGTATGGAAGTAGTAAGTAGGTCGGCATAAATAAACGCATAATGTGGGCAATGGGCGCAGTCAGCTAAAACCTTTATACAAAGACACTTATAGCCATTGCCCACCCTACAACTTCTTTCTTTTCATCATCTGGTATGGAAGTAGTATCAGAAACGCGCTATTCATCATCCCGGTAGAATTTTTAATTTACCCAGAGCCTTCTGTCCTTATAATAAAGATACTTTGTCCAAATCCTTTCTCATCCTTCTGCCTTACCCAGATTTAGTTTCAGTTGTTATATCAAGTTCGGTTGGACACTACGTTTATTGGTTAGGACATTACTAAATTGGTTAGGACATTACTAAATCCTAAAACTTAGTCAGAGATTACTTCTAACTTCTGACTTTTGACTTCTGACTTGCGCGTAGCGCTATAGTTGCGACGGTCACTGTAAACCTTCCGCTTCGTTCTAGTCGCTTGGGAGTTTGCAGTAATATCAAGTAACATTAATTAACCGCAATGTAGGGACGCTGCATGCAACGTCCCTACGAGGTTGGGGAAAGATTGTTTATTACAGTTGTTTAATGAGACATGATATAAGTAATTATCCGAATTTTATATTAGCTCTACTCCCTACTCCCGATCAAACGCAAAATCCTGGAGACTTGGTGACTGCAACTACAGCCATCAAACCCCCAGGATTTCAAACAAAACTGACAAAACTGAAAAAAAGAGTCTCTTGTGAGACGGCAATATTAACTAATCAATCACGACCTACTCAGCAGCAGTAGCCAACTCTGTGCTGCCAGAGCTGCGCTTTCTAGTCAAAGTATTAAACACCAACACGCCGATCGCCTTAATTAAATTACCCTCTAACTCGTTGAACATTTTCATGTTCATGCCAAAAGCAGCATTCGCCTCATCAACCATTCTATCTGCTGTTGCTTGGTCGATGGGTAAATCATTCATTGCCTGACGATAGTTATTTTTGAATGCTTTCTCATCAGAAATTTCTGGAAACTCATAGAAAGCAGTGCCTTCCCCATCAGTTAAATTCATGCCTCTCTGAGCAATTTTCTTGAGAATTTGACCGCCAGACAAATCCCCTAAGTAGCGAGTATAGGAGTGAGCAACTAATAATTCTGGTTCTTTTTCTGAGATTTCTCTTATTCTCTGTACATAAGCTTCACCCGAAGCAGAGGGAGATACTTGCTCGCGCCAACCAGCACCATAATAAAACTGTAGGTCTTTTTCTAAGCTCTGCTTACGGTTTAGCTCTGGAAAGTAAATTTTGGAAACGATTGGATGTTCCCGGTGGCGTTGCATCTCTTCTTCCATCGCGGAATAAACAAAGTAAAGATTCTTAACTAAAGTCCGGTAGGAAGTCTTTTCTACAACACCTTTTAAAAAACACTTGACAAAGCCTACATTTTCTGCATTTGTATGAGCTTTTTTGGTTCCCTCACGCAATTGAGTTGCTAGGTTTACACTCATGTTAAATTTTCCTTACCAATACTAAACTATACAATCGGCCGTATCAATTTCTACAGAAACTTAGAAATTAATTGCCTATTTCCATACCTTAAAATGAATTGATGAGAATTTACGTTAAGAATGATGAAGAAATAACCGTTAACTAATATTGTTGATTCTGCCTAAAACTTTCATACATTTAGTTTGCATCTTTAATTATCAGCAATCTACCCAGATGAGAGAGTCTTAATACCGTTTCACGGAAGTCAGAAGTCAGAAGTTAGAAGCGAGTGTGTAATTGGTCGGTCTCCTTTCCTCCGGAAATGCTACGCAAACAGAATGTTTGACACACTTCACTACAGTCAGAAGTTAGATTTAAGATTACTAAAAAAATTCACAATACAATAGTTTCAGGCAATTATTTCACATTTAAAGTTTGAAAGTATTTGTGACATCCTTAAAGTAAATTGGTATAAGTTTGAACTTTTGTATTAAATAGTTTTACTTTAACATGACTTACGCACCCATCCTCTGTCATACACTACAAGTAGAGTTACGGAGTTAGTCTTGTTTAATTAAAAATCTCCAGAATAAAATTAAATTTTGAATTTCTAATTAAAAAATTCGGGATTGCGATCGCCATTAAAAGCAAAACTAGTAAATTATCTCACATAATGATGGAATTACGCGGTATCTGGCTAACAAATGTTGATAGTAAAGTTCTCCATTCGAGAGATAACATCGCTGAAGCAATGGAATTTCTGGCCGAAACAGGATTTAATGTTGTGTTTCCTGTAGTCTGGAATAAAGCATTTACCCTCTACCCCAGTCAATTGATGCGGGCAACCTTCGATAGAGAAATAGACCCCCTATACAAAGGTCGTGACCCACTTGCAGAAATCATCACAGAAGCACGGCGAGTGGGCCTCAAAATTATTCCCTGGTTTGAATATGGGTTTGTTAGTTCGTACAAACAAAATGGTGGCTTGCTCCTAGCCAAAAAACCGGAATGGGCAGCTCGTGACTGTAGGGGGAATTTATTGGTAAAGAATGGTTTTGAGTGGATGAATGCTTTGGATGAGCAAGTGCAGAATTTTCTGATCGATCTAGTATTGGAGGTTGTGAGAAATTATGATATTGATGGTATTCAGGGAGATGACCGAATGCCTGCATTTCCTTCTGAAGGTGGCTATGATGCAAAAACGGTACAACGTTATCGTCAGCAATTTTCTTGTGAGCCACCCCAAAATCATAAACATCAAAAATGGTTACAGTGGCGGGCGGATATTCTCACAGATTTTTTAAGTCGTTTGTACCGAGAAGTAAAAGCGATTAAACCGGAAATTTTTGTATCAATGGCTCCCAGTTTTTACAAATGGAGTTTGAATGAATATCTACAAGACTACCCCACTTGGATAAACCGGGAAATTATTGATACTATTCATCCTCAACTTTATCGTCGTGATTTTCCTAGTTACAAAACTCTTGTACAACAGTTAGTGAAACAGCAGTTTACTTGCAGTCAGTTAAACAAGCTGTTTCCAGGAATTTTAATTAAAATTGGCTCTTATCGAATTACGGTAGATTATCTTTTGTCAGCGATCGCCTATAATCGTTCTGTCGGGATTAATGGAGAAGTGCTATTTTTCTATGAAGGCTTGCGAGAGAATGATAATGCTTTGGGCAAAGCATTGCGAAATGGGCCTTATGCTAATTCTGCTAATATTAAGTCTGTTTAATATTGATATTATTCATCCTCAACTTTATCGTCGTGATTTTCCTAGTTACAAAACTCTTGTACAACAGTTAATGAAACAGTAGGTTATATCATGTCCGGATAATTAGTGATGAAAAAACTTCCTTCTTTCTTCCAACTTCAACCCTTCTGACTCCTGAGTCTTCTTCTTCCCTCCTGACTCCTGACTCCTCACAACATTTATTTATAACTATTCAACCGGACATGATATTACTTGCCGTCAGTTAAACAAGTTGTTTGCTGGGAATTTTTATTAAAGTTAGCTTTTCTCAAATTTAACTGCGGTTAATATCGCTATTATTCATCCTCAACTTTATCGTCGTGATTTTCCTAGTTACAAAACTCTTGTACAACAGTTAATGAAACAGTAGTTTACTTACCGTCAGTTAAACAAGCTGTTTGCTGGGAATTTTTATTAAAGTTAGCTTTTCTCAAATTTAACTGCGGTTAATATTGATATTATTCATCCTCAAGTTGATCGTTGTGACGCGAGCTAGTTACAAAACTCTTGTACAACAGTTAATGAAACAGTAGTTTACTTGCCGTCAGTTAAACAAGCTGTTTGCTTAGAATTTTTATGTTTATCAGCAGCTATAATTCTATTTTGAGAAAGTAAAGAGTAAGCTTGCTGAAGTTATCTCCGCCTCACCGAAAAATTTGGGTAGTTACGCCTCCTCTTTCAAGAGGATAAAAAAAGAAGATTTTGTATTTCAATCCGGATGCTTTCCTACGGAATGCGGAGCTAACAGCTAGAGGTACTGATAACTGATAACTGAAATGACCCACCCTACATCAAATTCTCATTCCTTAAGGATGAATTGTGCCATCAGGTAGAATAGCTCCTTTCAGGTCACTATCCCGGAAATTAGCCCCATCAATATTAGCACCGCGAAGATTGACACCGCGAAGATTTGTACCTCGTAAAAATGCCTTGCTCAGATTGCTATTAGCCAGATTTGCACCCCGTAAATCAGCACCCTCTAGAGAAGCTTCTCTAAGATTAGCATTCTTTAAGAAAGCACCCAACAGATTAGCATCTTCAAGATGACTGCCTTCAAGATTAGCACCTTCAAGGTCAGCATTTTCTAAGTTGACACCGCGATAGCTATGCCCCTTGTATCCTTTTAGTACAGTATCTTTGAGATTAGCTTCTTTTAAATTAGCGCCCTTGAGGTTGACACCATCTAACTGAGCATTTTCCAGATTAGCATTTTCGAGATCGGCATTCTCTAACTCAGCCCGAAATAAATTTACTCCCCAGAGATTAGCATTTTTGAGATTAGCATTTTCTAGCTTGGCATATCCTAGATTTGCTCCCCACAAATTAGCATCTTGAAGGTTAGCTTTGTTGAGATTAACATCCCAGAGATTAGCATATCCTAGATTTGCGCCTAAGAGATTGGCAGAAGTTAGATCGGCATACCTGAGTTTAGCGCCCCTTAAATCTGTATTTGATAAGTTAGCAGATGCTAGATTTATACCTGCTAGGTTGGCTTTCCAAAGCTCGGCATTATTCAGATTAGCATTATTGAGATCGGCACCTTCTAGGGTAGCATCCTTCAGGTTAACATTCTGTAAATTGGCATAGGTTAAATTTACATTGCTTAAGTCACACCGAGGACATTGACCCGTTTGCAGTAATACTTGCTGCAAATGCTGTTTTCTAGCACTAGAGCGAGACATTTCTAACTCGATCCGAGAACTTAACCATTTATTTTCTCCCCAGGTTGTTAGGGCTACCATTGTACTATAAAATGCTATGAGACATAGGCTAGCTGTTGCAACTCCCGCAAATATCTTTTTAGGTTTTTTGCTGTGAAACTGTGTCTGCAGATTTCTAATATTTTCAGGGTTTTCCAGAGACTCAAGCGCTCTGAGGGCAGTTTCAGCATTAGGGAAACGATTTTGGAGGTTTGGCTCCACCATTTTTTCCAGCCATTTAACAAAGGCAGGTTCTAATTTAGGTGTCAATTTTTTAAAATTGATTCTATAGTTATCATCGATAAGTTTACCGATATCGTTTGATTTTGTATTGGTTAATAAACAGATTAAGGTTGCACCTAAACTATATAAATCTGATGCTTCGGTAAGTTCGCGGTTGAATAATTGTTCTGGTGGCATAAATCCTAAAGTGCCTTTAACTGCACTACTAACAGCGACATTCCCATACCCACTACGAGCAAACCCAAAATCTACAAGGTAAACTTTCAGTTGAGTAACATTGCGCTCAACTAAAATATTTTCTGGTTTAATATCCCGATGAATAATTGGTGGTACTTGTCTTTGCAGGTAAACTAAGACTTCTAATACTGCTTTGGCAATGAATTTGATTTCTTCTATCTTCCAAAGTTGACTTTGAGCAAGGGAGGGAGCATTTTTGTATTCTTGTACTAAACAAAAGCCATTTTCGGTTTCAAATGAATCTAGATAACGGGGAATAGAGGGGTGATTTAGTTGTTGTAGTAGTTCTATTTCTCTGTGATAACTGTCATATTCTGCCCAGTTAGCAAATTGATATTGTTTAGTAACTACTGGTGTCTTGGTGGTAGTATCAGTTGTAAGATAAGTAATTCGACCCCCGGTTTGATTACAACCTAGTTCTTGTTTGACTTGATAACGTTGGTTAAAAATTTCTGGCAGATTCATCATAATTAGTGATTTTTCCAAGATTCAATATATAGGATAGCCAATTAATTAGAATTAATTCGTATTGTGAGTAAAAAATTATTTTTATTCCTGTTAATTAGCAGGCGAATGCCGATCGAAGCCTGTGAACTAGTGGCCATTTTGGGGGGTTAAAATTTAGAACTTAAATATATAGTATACTATTATTTGCTTTGGTTCAATTCAATGAGTACAGCACAAAACTCTTCCTATAAATATCAAGTCGGTGGGTGTTTACCTGTTGATGCTCCTACTTATGTCAAACGTCAGTCAGATTTAGATTTATACCGTGGGTTAAAGGCAGGAGAATTTTGTTATGTTTTAAATTCTCGACAGATGGGTAAGTCTAGTTTGCGGGTACAAATTATGCGACAGTTACAGGAGGAAGGAGTTGTTTGTGCTGCTATTGATTTGAGTGCTATTGGTAATTTGGATATTACTTCTGAGCAATGGTATGCAGGTGTAATTGATAGTATTGTTAGTAGTTTGGATTTATACGAGCGCTTCGATTTAACGAGTTGGTGGTTTGAGCATAATAATTTATCTTATGGGCAGCGTTTTAGTAAGTTTATTGAATCAATTATCCTCAAGTTAATCCCCCAAAATATCATTATTTTTATTGATGAAATTGACAGTATTCTCAGTTTAAATTTTTCAGTAGATGATTTTTTTACGGTGATTCGCTCTTGTTACGATCGACGGGCGGACGATCGGGAGTACAAACGTTTGACTTTTACTTTTTTGGGTGTTGTTACTCCTGCCGATCTAATTCAAAATAAGTTTCGGAGTCCGTTTAATATTGGTCGTAGGATTGAATTAACTGGTTTTAGTTTTAAGGAAGCTCAACCTTTAGCAACAGGATTTATGGCAAAATCTACTAATCCTCAAGCAGTATTACAGGCAATATTAAATTGGACTGGAGGGCAACCTTTTCTAACTCAAAAGCTTTGCCAACTTACCCTAAAATCTGAGTTTTCTATTCCCACTGGAAAGGAAAGAGAATGGGTGGAATATTTAGTACAAACTATGATATTAGAGAATTGGGAAAGCCAGGATGAGCCACAACATTTAAGAACGATTCGCGACCGCCTATTCTTAAGTAGCCATAGTCAGAATTTGTTATTACTATATCAAAAAATTTGGCAGACAAAGGGAGTAAAAATTAATCAAAGCCCAGAACAATTAGAATTACGATTAACTGGATTAGTTGTCCAGAAGCGAGGAAAATTAAAGGTTTATAACCATATTTATGAAGCTATTTTTAATCATAACTGGATAAATAATGCTTTGGCAGAAGCGGGGATAGTAACAGATAATAACTTTCCTCTAAAATCAGATGCTAATTTATCAATGAATCAGCAAGAATATCGTAACTGTCAGATATTGCTGAACAAGGTAAAAAATTATTGGGTGAAAGGTGTTTTAGAAACTTCCTTATACGGCAAAGTATTAATTGAGCTAGGATTAGAAGAACGAAAAAATGCGGTAAGTCGTCCTTGGGGTTTAGTATGGCAAGATGCAGAAAATCCACAGCAAGAATTACCAGCAGGTACTCGAATTATTGATAAATTTGATGAGTTAGGAGCAGGGCGAACTTTATTAATTTTGGGTGAACCTGGTGCTGGAAAAACTACGACTTTGTTGGAATTGGCGCGAGATTTAATTAATAGAACAGAAGCCGATCTAAATCAGCCAATACCTGTAGTTTTTAATCTGTCTTCTTGGGAGGGAAAAAAACAGGCGATCGCTGATTGGTTAGTTCTGGAATTACATACTAAATATCAAGTTTCTCAACAGATTGGCAAAGCTTGGATTCAATCACAAAAGTTACTTTTACTGCTGGATGGATTAGATGAAGTTAGTAGGGAGAGACGAGAAGATTGTGTGGATGTTTTGAATGATTTTTGTCAAGATTATGGGCAAACAGAAATAGTAGTTTGTAGTCGGATTCGTGATTATGAAGCTCTTTCAAGTAATTTGATATTTCAAGCAGCTATTTATTTACAGCCGTTAAGTTTAGAGCAAATTCAAGAGTATTTAAAAAATGCTGGTTCAGAATTAGCAGCAGTAAGAAAGGCATTAGAATCTGATATTAAATTACAAGAATTTGCCCGGTCTCCTTTAATTTTAAGTATTATCAGTTTGGTTTATCAGGGAATCTCAATTGAAGAATTACCTAGTCGGAGTAATATTGAACTGAGAGAACATTTATTTAATGCTTATATTGAGCGGATGTTTAAACGTTGTTCAGTGAATATTCCCTACTCTCAGGAGCAAGCGAAAAAATGGCTAAGTTGGTTGGCAAAGCAGATAGTTAGAGAATCAGAAACTGTATTTTTAATTGAACGAATGCAACCCAAAATGTTGCAGCAAAACAGACAAAAAATTATCTATGTTACGGGAATATTAATAACTTTTACGATTACGATGTTATTTTTGCTGTTTGTTCCAAATAATAGTATTCAAGGCAAAATTTATTCCCTAATCTTTGCTGCTTTAGTTAGTTTATTTATATTTGGTATATATCGGATTAATCCTGTTGAAAAACTAAAATTTTCTAGGAAAAAAGCTCAATTTAACTTACTCATAGGTTTAACAATTGCACCCATTATTTCTCTAATTATTAGAATAATTTTAGCCAGAATTTTTTATTGGCAGTGGGTAATTCAAGACCCTATCAACTTACACAGAGAAATTTTAAGAGGTTTATTTATAGGATTAAATTTTGGCTTAATTTTTGGGATAACAAGAAGTTTCAGTGGTCCTACAATCGAAACAATAACTGTTCCAAATCAAGGTATTTGGCAGTCTGCTAAAAATTCTATGATTTTTGCTTCAATTGGATTAATATTGCTCACAACAGCAGCTTATCTTGTTAATTCGTCAATTCATTATTTTGGGGTTCTGGGACTATTTTTCGGATTAGCTGTGGGAGGGGGAGAAGCTTGTGTAAAACATTTTATTTTACGAGTTATTTTGTATTTTAATGGTTTTATTCCCTGGAATTATGCCCGTTTTCTTGACTACGCCACACAATTAATTTTTCTACAAAAAGTTGGTGGTGGCTACATTTTTATTCATCGACTATTGTTAGAACATTTTGCCAGAATGCCGTTAAAGTAAGAAGCTGGCATCAATATATCTTCGTAATTCTGTTCTTACGATCAATTTTTTGATTGAAACTGATAACACAAATTTTTTATAATTTACATAAAATAATATTATATTTTTTGATCAAAAAATATATAAAAATATAAATAAGAATATTTAAAAATTATACAGGGTTGAGATTGAAAAAAATTATAATCAGCTAGTCAGCCCTAGTAAAATCGAAAACATGGACAGGCTAATAAGCTCCCCAGATAAATAAATGACAGACCAATTAGAATTACCTGAGTCCAACTTTTCCCGAATCGAAGTTAAAATGGCTTATGTCGCCGTATTAATTACTTTATTTACTATTGCTTTTATTCCGATCTTGGTCCGAATAAGCGAAAGCTCCATCAGCCCTAATGCAACCATATTTAATCGTTGTTGGATCGCGACTGTACTTTTAGGGTTGTGGAATGGACTATCGCTCCTCAAGAGACGATGCTCTGGAAACTCTATTCCTGTCAAACTTTTCCCAGACAACAATAACCTCTTACTGCTGTTGCTGATGTTGGGAGTATTTTATGGGGCACAGCAACTATTCTATGTTCGATCGCTTACTCAAACCAGCGTTGCTAACTCGGAAGTTTTGCACAGCCTCACCCCGCTATTTACTACTTTGGTTGGATGGACATTCTTGGGTCAAAGGTTCGAGCGCCGATTTCTGATGGGGATAGCGATCGCTATTGGCGGTTCCATCGCTCTGGTAGCCAATGACTTTTCGATAACCATTGACAAATTGCAAGGGGACGGACTGGCTTTAGTTTCTGCTCTCTTCTGGGGCGGATATCTAATGGTTGTAGAAAAGCTACAAACTCAGTTGAGTATTAGAGCCATAGCAACTTGGGAAAGTCTATTGTCAACTATTTTTTTGCTGCCAATTCTGCCGATCGCTCGCTGGCGGGAAGTCTTCCCCCATTCTGCAAGAGGTTGGTTAACCGTCGCTGCCTTGGGGATCGGTGTAATTATCGCTATAGCTTCGATCGCTATCAGCCTCAAACGGTTATCTTCAGGATTAGTGGCGACGATCTTGCTGCTTCATCCGGTCATTACGGCTATCCTCGCTTGGGGCATCTTTTCAGAAACTCTAAATTGGCTTAACTTCTTGGCGTTTGTGGTTATTTTGCTTGGCGCGTACTTAACGATATCCAGCAAAGGAGGAGTGAAAGCTACAGAAGAGTAAATTATTTCCTCTGTGCTTTGCTGCTTCTACCACCCGAACCATAGAGCAACCAGTTATGCAGTGGATTTTTTTTAAATCCCTTTTTGGTAAACCAGATACAAATCGTCGGGAGTCACTTCTTTTAATTTAAACCCTGCTGCGTTCATTGTATCTTCTAGGAGTTGTCCGTGCAGCATTAAGAACTTATGGCGATCGCGAGCCAATATCTCCCCTTCTTTCTTAAAAATGTAGTCTTTTTCCCAAAAGTACATTTCTTTATTGTCTGAGAAAGAGAGTTCCTTTTGTTGAGCGTAAACAATGCCTTTGCCAATCTCTCGATCGCTATCTGTGTCTGTTTCCTCTCCTTGAATGCTAAGTGCAAACAAGCCTCCGTAAACTAAATGACGGGCAATATTGTTTAACATTTTAATGGTGTTCTCAAAATCGAGCAGAAAACTGTATAAGTGGTAATCCTTCCCTACCCGAGATACGCCTACCGGACCGCCCTGGGAATAGACCCCATCAAATAATTCTTGCAGTTCCATTGATAAGACATTACCTTCTAAAAGCTTTGCCCGATTTCCCAAACGAATTTTACTCTGGTCTAACATAGCCGGAGTAAAATCTATTCCAGTTATCTCATACTTGGGATCTAGTTCGAGCAGTTTTTCTGCAAGCAGCCCCGTTCCTATCCCTATTTCGAGAATTTTTTTCCTACCTTTGAGGATAGAGTGGAGAGACTTAGCTGCTTTGGTATAGTCATAATACCCTATCTCCATAAGTAAGTCGTAATATGGAGCCATTTCATCGTATTTATTCATAGTTATAGCTCTCCTGTTTTTCTATTTTTTTCCCAAGCGCTGCTCTATGTACTCTGACAGTTGATATTTGCTCAAAACCTCTAGCGGTAAATGGTCGGCACCTTGAATGCTTCCCAGGCAATCTTCGCTTTGACAAATACAATCAAATCCTCTATCCATAGACCATTCCGTCGATGGATAAAAGAATGTGAATTCTTCTCCAATTTTTATGTTTCGCAGTGCCGTAACCGTCATCTTTTTAGAATCGAAGAAAACATTTGGAGCGCAACTATGATTGATGTATTGCAAAAACTCGGGGTCGAGCATAATATGTTGGCGAACGCTAATTTGGACGGTTAAATAGTTGGGGCGATTGAGGACTTCTTTAGGGCTAAAATCGCTGATGATTTGTCCGGGCCTAAACTCGGCGGTGGCGTGTAGGGATTTGCTCCCAGTTGTCGGGCATTCCCTAATTTCGGCAAACCAGCTAATTTTTGTAATTGTTTGAGCGGTTGGCATTGATGTTAATCTTGGCATAAATCCAATCTCTAATTTTATTTTTGGGATAGATATTTTTGGCAGTTGCTATTTTACAGCGGTTTTCCTGCACGGTAGACCACAGTAGGGGCGTGGTTGTGACTATGTGGTTTATCAATCAGAAAAGCACTGTAATGCCATATGCAACTTTTGTCAAACCTACGATTTTACTGATAACAGGCAGTAGTCGCATCGGTTGCCAACCAACCTTTTTCTCCCAGCAATAACCCAATTTTAATTGTTAATTGCTAACCAACTGCTTTAAGAAAAGCCCGATCGACAGACTCAATTTTCTCGTACTCCCTAGAAACATCAGTTTTCAACTACATATATAAATACAAAAAATCTCAGTATGTAACGAAAAGTTAAGTCGAGCAAAAATCAATTCCCCCAGCTTTCTGCCTTCTACCTTCTGCGCGATCATAACAATAATTTTTAATCGTCCTACAGCCGTAATGGTGATGATACATATTGTTTAATTTCTCCCCTACTCCCCTACTCCCCTACTCCCACACTCCCCACACTCCCCACACTCCCTACACTCCTCCCCCCCAGTAAAATACTTGAGGTTTGACCACTACTCCAAAATCAAACAAAATTTAACTCTAACTTGTCTAAAAAAAGTACTTATCACTGTAAAATATACCGGATGTCAACTGATTTTTTAACCCTTGCTTCTTACCCACTTACTCCTTTTTTTGTCTACCATCTAATCAGAAAAATGTCAATCAAAACATTTGAATACCCCAAATTATTCACAACTAACAATGCTATTTACTCATAGCAAAATAGCTAAATTGATGATATATTTTCCCATAATTCAGAGGCATCAAAACATTCATTGTAACTAGTAATTTAGGAGTAAACAAACTATGTCAAACCGGATAAACCTAGGTTTGCCTTTTCTCTCTACTGCCATTAAGTCATATGTTAATCATCCCAAAAAAATATTATTAATATTAGGAATTATCGGATTTTGTTTAACGACCACAGGACTAAAACAAGAATTAGTCAAAGCGCAAGAACCGACAATTAATAACGAACAAATAGCCTATGTAAATAACTGGCAAAACGCCTCCTTCCCAGTAGAAAACTTTCAAGGATATACATCCCCCTTTGGCCCTAGAGGCGGGGGATTTCATTATGGGTTAGACTTAGCAGCCCCCCAAGGAAGCTATATCAGAAATTGGTGGTCTGGCAAAGTGGTCGAAGTTTGGGAAGATAGCCGATGCGGTACTGGGATAGTAGTTCAGTCAGGTTATTGGGAGCACGTCTACTGTCACGTTCAAGGAGGCGTAGAAACCCATAACGGAAAGCGTTACCTAGTAGATAGAGGTGGTGGGATTATGCTACTTCAAGGTCAAGTGCTGCCCGCCGGAACTCGAATTGCTAGGGTAGGAATGACAGGTAGAACTAGTGGCCCCCATCTCCATTGGGGTTTGAAATATGGGGGTCGCTGGGTAGACCCTGGTTTAATTCTACGAGAAATGTACGCTCAACAAACTCAGCAATTATCCAGCTTGGAACGTAGAAAATAATATCAGGAGTCAGATCGTGTCCGGATAAACGACGGACTAGGGGTAATTCTGCTGTAGGGGTAATTCTGCTGTAGGGGTAATTCTGCTGTAGGGGTAATTCTGCTGTAGGGGTAATTCTGCTGTAGGGGTAATTCTGCTGTAGGGGTAATT
>JBARXI010000221.1:0-3862 GCA_049647275.1 Microcoleaceae cyanobacterium | reverse complement strand
CAATCTCATTACCTGGATTAAATCCTTCGTTTCGCTCAAAATTTTGAATTGAGCGGGCGATTGAGTAGCATTGATTTTCTAAGGTTGTGGCTTGGATGGTCGCTCCAGTACCGGGGGTAAAATCCATAATTCAGAGTATAATTTTAATATCTAATTATATCACTTATTTTCGCGATGAACTACCGGATAACTCCCGCCCCTTTTTCAATTCCATCACCTACACCTCCGACGGAATTCACGACTCAAACCACGAGCAAAGTACCTTTACCAAACGGTGGAACTTTGGATACACCCATCGCTAATACTGTGACTGAGATAATTGCTTCAAGCACTACTCAGCGCTCAGTTGTTATTTATAACAAGGGACCTGGTACGGTACATCTGTATATAGGTGATGTTCCGGCAGGGTGGGAAACTGCCCCGGAAGCTGCCGTGCAAATTGAGCCTGGTGGTTTTGCTGAGAGTTCTCCGAGTTCTGCCAAGGCTAAACTTTCAGGATGGAGTGAAGGGGGTGTTGCGAACTTAGTTATGGATGTGGTGGAGTGATGAGAGTTTCTAATCCTATCAAGACTTTTTGGAATAATATCAAAAATATTCCCGATCGGCTTAAGAAATTGATTGAATTGTCTGAAGCTGATGGAGCGATATTTTTGGACTCTAATGGGAATTATCGGGTGGTGGCCTTTGGCGATGGAGTGGGAGAAATGGCAGAAGGGAATCACGATCATTCACAACTTTCTCAAATTATTCTCTCCAACGCCTCCCCTGCAACCTCGTCTACGACCGGAGCTTTACGAGTCCCTGGTATAGGCATGGGAGATGGAAATATTTATTCTGATGGAATATTAGATTTTGGGGTTGTACCCAGGCAAATGTTGAATCTATTCGGAAATGGCTACGGTATTGGTGTGCAAAATGTCACAACTTATTTCAGGAGTAACAGAAATTTTGCTTTTTTCGTAGGGGGTACGCACGCAGGGGTTTCATTTAATCCTGGCTTCCGTGGCAGTGTGGCTTTTCAGTGGGATGGAACGAATAATACATTTGAAGTTTTTGGGGATATAGCCTGCAATGGAATTACCGTTAGTAACGGCAGTAACGGAACATTCACCACCAGCGATAGCAAATCTGTCACAGTTGTGAATGGAATCGTGGTCCAAATTGATTAGGATAAAATCAGGATTCATTGGAGAAAATAGGAATCAATGAAATGACACCAGAAGAACAGAAATACATCCAAGACAACCAGCCTGAAAGAATTTTTAGAGTGCAGATACATCTTCCCCCTGTAGCAGCTCTCAAGATATCTGAAACATCAGTAGAAGCTTGCCACATGGGAAAATATACTGGAATCATTAATTCAGATGGCAGCCCAAATCTTGACACTAGTGATGTTC
The DNA here is from genome assembly GCA_049647275.1 of Microcoleaceae cyanobacterium. Lineage (GTDB taxonomy): Bacteria > Cyanobacteriota > Cyanobacteriia > Cyanobacteriales > Microcoleaceae > JASJEE01. Next base: position 2,465 of record JBARXI010000221.1, on the reverse strand, counting down.
CTTTGGGAACAATTATTGGGCTAGGTAAATTGTCTGATATGGCAGCTAAATCCAGTAACCCAGAGCAATTTAATGCTGCCTGTGAGCTGATTTTCTATGAAATTAATGCTCAGGCTACAGCACTAATTGAGCAAACAAGACTGGAAAACCCTGAGTCTATATCGTCTGATGATGAAAACTAGAGATTTTTTATATTTGCGTCGCAACAATAGCAGTAGCTTTTCTTGAAGGTAAAAGTATTGATTTATCGTGAATATTCCAGTAATTTATTCTCGATTACGAGTAGCCTTATTTTCGAGAATTCTCCTTTGCTTATAAAGATTCCAATACCTTGGCAACTTCTAGTGGGGTAACTTCAATATACTCTTGTAATGTCTGAATACTTTTGTGCCCAGTGATTTGTTTGATGGTCGCCAGAGGATAACCCTCACGAGATAACCGAGTGATTAACGTCCGTCGTGGGCTATGGAGACTAAAACCACGGCGACTTAACCCGGCAATAATTGTCGCTTTACGAAAAGCTTCATCATAACTTTGTCTTGATAGGGGTGTGGGATTACCAGGTTTAGAAGCAAACAACCAACCAACAGGTGGTGGATAATACTGATGTAGTTCAGTAAATAATGCCCGACTAATTGGTAGCTGCCTGGTCAAACGTTTCCCGTCGGGCGTTGCTTTTCTGGTTGATGCCCTAAAAGTAATTTCCTGGTGGGGTACTGATTGGATGGCATCCAAATAAACGTCTGAAACTTTTAACTGCAATACTGCACCAATTCTCTCGCCCGTATATCTAAGTATTTGCCAAATCAATTTGTGATGTTTTGATTTGAAAGCTGAGTAAATTTTTTCAAATTCTTGGTTAGTTAAAATTTCAGCTTTTCCATGTCCTCGGTTTTTCATCGGCTCTTCCTGCTGTTTTCGTTGATTGTAAGTTTTTCAGCAAGTGTGGATGTAACAGGTTTTACTCACAAATATTATAAGATAGCCTATTGACCTGAGTTCCAGCACTTTGGAGATACCTTGCTGATTTATGTAAAACAGCAGGAAGGTGGTCTCTTGTATTAACAAAAACCTCCAGGTAGGGAGCCTGGAGGAATTAGCTATTAAGATGCTTCCATGGAAATTATTGTATCATGGATTGAGTCAATTCAACTCCTTAGAAAACTTTTTAAATTCATCTAACCAGGGAATGGATAGGAAGATAATCAAAAGATTCTTGACGGCATGAATGGATAAGGTCGCTAACTGTTCTGCGTACTTATCATTAACTGCTGGATTAGAGAGTATCCAATTATGTATCAATGTCATTGCTTTGTGCTCGTCCAGTTTCCAGATTTGCAGCGTTTTCATTCCCACATCGACCGGTGTATTTTGAACTATTTTCCTGACAATACTTTGACACCATTTTGCGATGTCATCCTGTGACTCCTTGCTTGTGGCAAGAGTTGCCAACTTAAGTAAATCGTTATGACTCCAGTTTTTGCAGCAAAATATCAGCGACTCAAGCGCAATTGTTTTCCGATAGCCTAAATTACGATCGCTAAGTAAAATATTCTTAACAATGTACCTGACCGATTCTATGTTATTACTTGAGTCATCATTTAACACCTCATCAATTATCGCTTCCAACCCATATTTTAAGGAGTTTTGGATATCTGGAGAGCGGAGCCTGTTGTAGAGTTCTTCGACAAACCACCTAATATCACCCTGTTCTAATGTGCGGTGAATATGTCCGTTGATGGTATCGCGTTTTATAAATGGTGATTCTCCAATCAATTCCCAAATGCGCTGCCGGTAAAACTTAAATCGCTGCTTCCGAGCGACTGAGTTTTTCTGTTCCACGTCTTGGGGTCGGTAATGGGTGCGTGCCTCACATTCTGCTACGTTTCCAATTACTTTGTCTGGAAAATGTTTCCAGGCCGATAAAACTTTGACAACTTTACCTTTTTTGGTGGTACGGTCAAATCCCTTACACAGGAAAACCGGTGACTCACAACAAGGACAACTCATTAACAAATCTTTATAATCTGTGTAGGTGGCCATCTCTGCATCCAAGAGTTCCCCGGCCAAAATAATTGATTTTGCGTATTTCATATTTTCAGATTCCTAGTATGTCCTTTTCGATTTGTGCGATCGCATAATTGTTTTCAATGGCCTCTTCAAGTGCTGGAAGTTTTCCACTTGGGATTCTGTCTTTCTTGGTGGCCCACAGATATTTTTCTCGGCAGTAGTAAATCGCCGTTGAACCGTCTTTGTTTTTGCGGGTATCTACCCATCCACTGGCAGGTTTTAGGTTTTTCCTCCCGCGAGGTCTACCTCCTTTTTTGGGGGGGAGGTTCGTGGGAGGAAATATTGGTTTTGCTTGTGGCTGCGTTGTTTTTAATATTTCCTCCCGCGAGTGGGGGGATATTTCCTCCCGCGAGGTTGATGGTGATAAGTGCTGGAATTTTTCTGCTAGTTCTGAG
>JBARXI010000220.1:0-7169 GCA_049647275.1 Microcoleaceae cyanobacterium | reverse complement strand
ATTTATGGCTGATGATTTGGCTGTCGTCTCAGTTAAATCCAGATGATTTACAGAGTATAAATACTTAGCAACCCACATATGTTTGTGCTACTTTTTATGTGACAAATTGACTGACCGAATGTGAGCTTTAAGTAAATCGAATGATCTTTTGTAACTACATTCTAAACATATTCATTAGCAGAAAGACTTAGGGGATTATCATTGGGATGTGCTTCAAACCATAAAGTATATGCACAAACATTAATTCCACCATCCCACTCAATATATCTACTACCCTTACCTAATTTGACTTGTGAAAAAAACTGTGGATTAGATAAAGGTACAAAAACTCCACCTTGCTCAATAATAGGTTTTAAATCCACAATAATCTCACTATCATCAGAATAAACAAGACGCAGTTTGTGGTTAGATTCAGCAGTAACTCTCGTAATAATATAAAGCATAATTAACTACTACCTTAATAACTTAACTATACTATCAAAAATATATATGAATAATTTTGTGATAATTTGACTAAAAAATGCATCATTTATTAAAAATAAATCGCTAATTGATGATTGATTAAAACCATGTTATGATAACTATTATATAATTAAAATTTAATGGTTTTATTAACTAATAAATACTTAGAATAAAAAAAATGGCACGAGGTGAAATTATCAGAAAACTATTTAAAAGCTTCTCACAAGATAATAGAGAAGAATTTCATGCTGTTGCTAAACAATTAATTCAAGAAGAAAAAGATAAAAATCATATTTTATTAGCTCAGGATTTGGAAAGAATACTTCAATCAACCTACTCTAGGAAACTGGTATCTAATACTTCACCTTGGAATATCTATCCTGAAGTTCCAAAAGATAAGGATACAGGTTTACCTCTAATAAATATTTCTAGATATGAACTGGGATGGGAAAATATAGTTCTTTTTCCCGAAAATCAGGAAATATTAGAAAGAATAATTCAGGAAAATAGAAAGCGAGAAATAATCTATTCTCATGGCTTAAAACCTAGTTCAAAATTATTGTTTTGCGGTCCTCCTGGTTGTGGAAAAACTTTAACAGCAAAAGTCTTATCAAGCATACTTAATTTGCCACTAGTTTATGTAAATCTTCCGGCTGTATTTTCATCATACCTGGGAGAAACAGCAGTGAATTTAAAAAAAATATTTGATTACGTTAACAATGGAGAATGGATTGTTCTTTTGGATGAATTTGATGCAATTGCTAAGGATAGAAATTCACAAAATGAACATGGGGAAATACAACGTCTTGTTAATAGTCTTCTCCAACTAATAGATCGATCTAACGAGCAAAGTATTTTCATTGCTGCAACAAATCATCAATCACTTTTAGATCCTGCTATATGGAGGAGATTTGATGAGGTACTTTTTTTTAATAAACCTAATTCTGAGTTAAGGTATTTATTGTTAAAAAAAAACTTATCTAGTATTCAGTATCAGGATATAGACTTAGAAAAATTTGCTGCAAATCTCAAAGGTTGCACAGGAGCAGATATAGAAAGAATTTGTGCAAATGCGATAAAATCTGTTATTTTGCGGAGCGAGCGTCATCTAACAGAAAAAGATATGGAAATAGCAGTTAGCCATTATTTGGAAAGAAAACGTATAGTAGAAAAGTCGATAAAATTTATGGAATTAGACATGGAAGGAGAAAATGAATAGTCAGTTTGAGCATCTGCAACTACCGAGAACCAATATAGAATTACTGAAACGTAGCACAGGTGGTGGGGGTAGAGCTAAAATAGGTAACCGTAGTGTTCACGGTAGAAAGCTATTAGCTCAAGTATCAACAATTATCGACAGACCTCGTAAAGAATATACCCCATTTGGTGTTAATCCAAAACTTATATTTAAGCTAAAATTAAGAAGTAAAGATAGTCTGCAAGATAAAGAAGTAACTGGTTCAGGACTTAATATCCTAGAAAAAGGCAGCAAGTCAGAGCAGACTATTGTTGTTTTTTCCTCAGATGATAATTTAACTGAATTTAGGCGAAGGTTGGAATCTTATAGTGACTCAAGTGATGATAGTCCTGAATATGGATATTTAGATGCTATTGAAGAGTTAGTACCTCTAGAACCACAAGATAGAATAGGACCTTTGTTAAAGTTAGAACCATTAGAACCTGGTGAATTAGTACCTCTTGACCTCGAACTATGGCATACGGGGAACCCAGAAGAAATGCGAGACTATATAAATAATTTGAATGGATTTTTAAGCAGCTTTCAAGAATATCCAGGTATGGGGGTTACTGATAAATATATTGGTGAATATATGTGTATAGCTCGTATAAAAATTCGACAAGAAGTCTTAGAGATTCTGTTAGCAGAAGATGCTGTTAAGGAGATAGATAGAAGACCAAAACCAGCCTTTGAAAATTCAAGTCAACTTAGTATCTCAATATCAGAAATTCCAGAAGTAATTTCTCCTCCTGTAGATGCTGGTGGGATATTAGTTATAGATTCAGGTGTGCAAAGAGGGCATCCATTAATTGGTCCAGCTTTGGGTGATGCAGAAGTTTTTCCTGACCCTAATCATACTTTGATTACTGGAGGTCCTGATGATGGAGATAAAAAAACTGGCGGGCATGGTACAGGAGTTTCTGGAGTTGCGATTTATGGCAATCTTTTCAACTGTCTTGAAGAGAAAAAATTTCAACCTCCAGTTTGGTTATTTTCAGCTCGTGTTACTAATGAAAATAACGAGTATGACCCAGATTTATTACTAGAAAATCAATTGGAAAAAGCAGTTGCATATTTCACTGATTATTATCCTAATTGTAAAGTTATTAATATTTCTTTGGGAGATAGGAATTTAGTTTATCGAGATGGTCAGAAACAATTCCTTCTAGCTGCTAAAATTGATCAAATTGCCTATCGCTTACAACATAAAAATATTTTATTTGTTATCTCTGCTGGTAATTTTTATTATGAACCAAAATCTAACGAATTTATACGACAAGAATATCCAAGTTATCTATTCACTGAAAATTCACAAATTATAGAACCTGCTACTGCGGCGATCGCCTTAACAGTAGGTTCTTTATCTATGGGAAAAGGCAGCTTGGAGTATTCAGAAGAAGCAAGTAGAAATGCTATTGCTAAGGTAGAAGGATATCCCTCGCCATTCACAAGAATTGGATTTGGTGTAGATGGGATGGTTAAACCTGAATTAGTGGATTTTGGAGGCGATTTTGTTTTAGATAAAACTCGAACTAAGGGTTTAGTTTTCAATAATGCCAAAATTATTGAAGACGAAAAAGGTGTTTCAATTCTGACATTAAACAAAAATTTTCAAGGTTCACAATCACTTTTCAGAGCATATTGTGGAACCAGTTTTGCTGCTCCTCGTGTGGCTAATTTAGCAGCCCAGTTATTTACAAAATTTCCTGATGCAACTCCTAATTTAATCAGAGCATTAATTGCTGATTCAGCAGATATTCCTGGAGAAATTCCTGACGATTTTAAGAATGATGAGAAACAACAATTAAAGGTATATGGATATGGGCAGCCAAATTTTGAAAAAGCTGCATATTCGACTGAAAATGGAGTAGTTTTACTAGAAGATAATATAGAAATATCTGTGGGTAAGTTTCATATTTATGAAATACCTCCCCTTCCTCCAGAATTTTTGGAAGAGAAGGGAAATAGAACTATCTCTGTTACCTTAGCTTTCGATCCTCCTACTCGTCATACTAGAGGAGATTCTTATCTGGGAGTAACTATGGAATTTCACCTTTTCAAAAATGTTGATATTGAAAATATACAAAGAGCATTTGTTAAAGCAAATAAGGAAGATGAAAATAATAATTTAACAGAAATATCAATAGGAGATTTAAAAAAGGAATATGGTCCAAGTGCTGAAATCGACCTTTGGCCAAAAGTTAATATTAGAAAAAAAAGGGACTCTTCAGAAAGGCTCAAAAAAAATATCAAATAGCAGTTGGAAGTACAACGGAAAGTCTATGTACTTAGTAGTAATTTGTAATAGAAAGTGGGCTAGAGAAGAAGAAATAGAAATACAAAGGTATGCCTTAGTAACATCAATTCGACATTCTAATCCTGAAGTTGACCTCTACAACAAACTCAGGGTTAATACTCGTATTGCTCAGAGAGGTAGAGTTCGTTAGCTATTGCCAATTCGGTAACTACCCTAAATATCCTCAAAAATTCTATACATATTCCGTAGCAGAAATATTTAAAGGATTATCATTAGGATATGCTTCAAACCATAAAGCTTAACTCACAAAAATCTATTCCTCCATTCCACTCAATATATCTACCACCCTCACCTAATTTTACTTGTGAAAAAAACTTTAGATTAGATAAAGGAGTAAAAACTCCACCTTGGTTAATAATAGGTTGAAAATCTACAATAATCTCACTGCCATTAGAATAAATAAGACACAGTTTGTAGCTAGCTTCACTGCTGAATCTAGTAATAATATAAGGCATAATTAACTACTACTTTAATTATTAACAGTATTTCATTAAGTTATAAATACTACTCCAGAACCCCAATAACCTATATTGGGTTATTGATAAATAAGCTTTATCCTTGAGTACGACCTGAATAATGCTGACTATAACAAAACTTGCCTAAGTCTGTCTTTGCTAGGAAGTACAATCGGTTTCGCGAATTACTAATAGAAGCTCGAAAGGAAATAAATCTAACACAAGTAGAGCTGTCTGTGAAACTTTCGCGACCTCAGTCCTATGTTTCTAAATATGAACGAGGAGAACGTCGTCTAGATTTAATTGAATTCTTAGAAATTGCTGAAGCTCTTGAAATTGACCCCCTTGCTTTCATTGAAAAACTGCTTGAAGAAATACAAGAAAAATAGCTATGTTAATTCAGTTTGTGGATTTTAATCTAGCAGATAGTGTCATCTCTAAAAATTGCCAAGCTGAATGGAATGAGATTGAAATGGTACTTGGAGCTATGCCACTTTACATGAAAGCTTCATCCCAAAAAGGTATTCACGGTAATCCTATTTTCGACCCAGTAGGAACAAACGAATATATCAAAAGAGAATTGGTTAACTTAGGTTGGAAAGCAAATATTCCCATTCCAAAACAATACAATTTTTTGGGTCAAGACATTGACTGTGGTAAAAAAGCTGTGATAGTTGAATTTCAATTTTCTCATTATTCTTTCCTACAAAATAATACTCTACGCTCAGAGCTATTTTTTCAAGCAGAAACAATGTTTTTAAACAGTATTACTAAATTAGCTATTATCATTACGAAAGCTTCGATGTTTCCAGCTTCTAACAGCACTCTTTATTATGAGCAAGCTGTTAAACAACTAACAGCATTAGCACAATATCAAGTTTTCGATGTACCAATTAGATTGGTGGGATTATTTGAGAATATTAATACTACAGTATCATCAGTTTGGACTGAATATCAAGGCCAAAGATCGAGAATAATTAAAAACCAGCAAAGTTGTCAATGTCAAATAATTGCATCAGAATCTCCGAGAAATAAACCAATTTTTAATTTGATGTAGCTCACACTCATTCTATCCATAAATCTAGTTCTAATTGTGTTTCTTGTTCGGTTGACTTTTGAGTTTTTTTACCATTCCCATTTAACTGGTAATCAATAGGTCGCTCTTCACCTCTAATATCAGCAGCAAAAGCAGTTTCTTCATAAAATAACCGATTTTCCATTTCTTGCAAATGATATTGTTCTGGATATATTTTAGATTTACTTCTTTCTGTAGGTTTTTGACCTACTTGTACATCAAATCTGAATTTTTCAATTGGTAAGCCAGTTTTTTCAACATAATCTCGTAAAGTCTTCAAATTAGGAAAACAGTTATTTTTGTCTGGTTTCCCATTAAGACGACGTAATGCTACTTCATGATATTTTACTTCAGTTTCAGCACCGATAAAATATCTTTCATACTCCTTAGCTACAACTGCAACAGTTCCTGATCCCATATAAGGATCGAGGATTATTTCACCTTTATTTGTAGTAGCTAATATTATTCTTGCTACTAAGTCTTCTGGAAATTGACATGGGTGTATAGTTTGCTCTTCGTGATTATGTTTGACATTCCTAAACAACCAGATATCTCCCGGATTTTTACCATCAGGATTACAGGAAAACTCCCCTTTTTTATTACCTTTATAGTGTTTTTTATTCTGATATTTTTGAGGGACTCGAATAGCATCTAAATTAAATGTATAAATGTCTGATTTAGTAAACCAAAGAACTGTTTCGTGCCGACAGGAAAATTTTTTTCGAGCATGAAGACCATGTTGTCTAGCCCAAATAATTCTATTTCTAGGAATTAAACCACAAGACTCTAAGATGGGAAAAAACCGTATATCTAGAGGTATTAACATTCTTTTATCTGAAAAAGCGCCAACTTGCCAAAATAGAGAACCTGTATTTTTGAGAATTCTAGTACATTCTTGCAGAATAATTGTTTGTTCTTGTAGATAAATTTCTAAGGCTTTTCTAGCTTCATATTCTTTTCCTAAATTGTAGGGAGGTGATGAAACTACTAAGTTAACAGATTCATCGGGAAGACTTTTTAGTAAATTAATAGAGTCTGTTAAAAGAATTTGATTTAGTGGTAGGATATTTTGATTGTTTATCACTATTTTAGAATTGTAGTTATTTCCTGATAATTTTATCTCAACTACCTTGAATTTAATAGGCTTTACTCAAATTTAATTCATGTAACTTTTCCTCTAAGGTAAAAATTTTATAGCTCAAAAGGGTTGATTAATTGTAATTGGTTAATCCATTGAAAATCTTCTACATTTCGAGTTACTAAGGTCAAGTTATGAACCAAAGCAGTTCCAGCAATAATAGCATCTCCTAATGTCATTCTTCTGATTTGTCTGAGTGCTATAGCTTGATCTAAAACTGCTTGAGAAATAGGCAGAACTAAGGAAACACGAAAAAAGTCTTCAAAGTACAAGCGTTCTTGCTCTGTAAGTTGATGATAACCAAGTACCTCAACATAGGAAAGTGCTGACACAGCAGGTGAATGTTCAGCAATAAACTGCCTCAAAGCAGTATTTTCTGGTTGAGCAGCGTAGATAATGATATTACTATCAAGCAACATTATTACTCTCTATTGGGAAGTGGACGATCTTGACGAACCACTTGTTGCCAAGTTTTCGGTTCTACA
>JBARXI010000219.1:0-2117 GCA_049647275.1 Microcoleaceae cyanobacterium | reverse complement strand
CTGGGCGATATTGTTATTTGGTTTATATATGGGTTGGAAACATTGGATGCAGTTGTGTAAGGCTAAGAAATTGTCAGAGAATAGTTAGTTAAAAAAGCGGTCAGCACTCAGCGGTCAGCTATCAGCTATTGCTTTTAGTTTAGGATAAAAGCTTTATTAATTGTCTTACTACAAAAGTTGCTTCCCTTGTCGGCGTAGATCGAAGGTTTGTGCAAGGAGGGGCAATCGCAGCTTGAAACTATTGACTTATATAAGTTTTAGCTCTCTCAGCTTTTTATTGTCTGAAATAAATTTTAGACAATAATGGAATGGAATTATAAGGTTTTCAGACATTTTTTATGACTCGCTGCACTATATAACGCCCATCTTCTATTTACGCCTACTTGCATGTCCAGTTAAAAAAAACCCCGTTAGTAAAGTAACGGGGTTTCCAACTAATCTGCGTTAACTCATGTGGTAGAGTTTGTCTTTTCTTCCACTTTTGTTGTAGCAGTCATCTTTGTTTCCAACTAATCCGCATTAAACCCTGCGGTGGGGAGTTCGGTTTTTAAACCACGACATAGTGACTAAAAAGCTACTGCTATTCATCTGTCAAGGTTCTTAATACCATTACTCTTAATTTTCACTGTAAGTATACAAGTTGTCAATCCCCGATCCACTGTAATTTAGCGATATTGGGCGATCAGTAGTAACCGAACGACATTGTACGCTAAGGGTGAAGCCTTTACTATAACTGAATTTTAGCCACCCAATTTTCAGGTAAATTTCACGCCCATAAACTTATGAGGTGCAGTGTCTACGAGTTAATCAGGGTTTTAAGGATTCTCACAGCAGCTCAAATGGTTTTAGCGAAAGTTTTAGTACCAATACTACCGATCGCCCGTCTAAGCGTGTACGGAAAACCCTACCTACCATTAAAACACCATTTTGGTGTATATTTGGTGTAAAGATAAATCAGTTTCGGTGGCAATTTGATTGGCCATTGCTGATTTTTCTTGATGTATTACTTAAAAAGAAATTCAGGAAAATATGGAATTGAAAACTACTGATTGTGTTATTAAGGTAGGTTTGGGCATAATAAACAAGTTCTTGTGTAATCTTTTGAACTGTTAATTTTCTTTACTTTCGCTTTTCTTGTATCAGTCAAGTACACCTCACTAAGTATTTGATCAATGAAATCACAAACAAATTCAATTCAAGCATCATGCTCTTCTACTACACCTGAAAAGATTGCATCCGTAGGCACAAAACGTATGTCAGTGACCTTGACAAGAGAAGCTAGAGAAATGCTAGAGTTCTTAGCTGATTCTCAAGGAATTAGTCAGAATGAAGCACTAAGGAAGGCGATTGCCACTGAAGCGTATTTTCAGAAGCAAATAAAGCAAGGTTCTACCGTGCTAGTTATGGATTCTAATAAATCAATGAAGGAGGTAGTTTTCAGGTAGGAGGTAGTTTTCAGGTAGAGATGTGAAGGCTTGATGTGTAAACCTTAAGGTAACATTAGCTAGTGAAAAACAAATTTCAATCTTCTAACACTCAAAAAACAACTAATCCTTGTACGGAAGTTGACATCGAGAAGTATACTCAGCCGTTCATTTCTGCTAAAACTTTAAGCTATAATCGTATCAAGCATCTTGGTCTTGCTGAGTTCGTAAATTCTGAACTGAAGAAGCGTAGTGAGCCTTTGTCTTCAGAAGATTTGCAAGAAAAAACTCCAGAGCTTTCGGATGAGTATATTTCTGAGAAACCTTTGGATGATAAAGTTCTGAAACATCTGTCTGAGATGGAACAAATTGAGGATAGAAAGGATGTAACCGATAGACTTTTGGTGTCATTTCAGACATCTTTAATTGGTTATTTTCTCTTAGTTGTTTTGTTGTTTTTTGCTCCAGAAGAGAAGTTAATCATCAAGGATATGGCACCTTTGATTATCAACTCACAGACACCTCTGGTTTATCTTGTATTGGGGTATTATTTTGGAAAGAAAGAGTAGCTACGGTTTGGGTAGAAAGTAAAGCCATTCATCCCAACTATCAAAATTTTCTAATCTTAACTTTTGGTGGTTGTAAAACCTAACATTTTCTTTGTCAGAGAGTAATATCAAATCCGCTAGCTTC
>JBARXI010000218.1:0-7591 GCA_049647275.1 Microcoleaceae cyanobacterium | reverse complement strand
TCGATCAGTACAATAGGTCGCCCTGGTTTATCTATTAATTCAATAATAATGTCAACGGTGGGAGTCGGGTTGCGATATGTCATTTCAGTTATCAGTTATCAGTTATCAGTTATATTTTTTAGGGTGTGGGGTGTAGGGTGTAGGGTGTGTGTGGCAAATAAGAGGTATAATAATACCAAATTTAAAAAAGATAGCTATAGTAAAGTCCTCTACAAAATTAAGAACTTTGCGGTTATCCTAAATAAAACCTACCACCTAAAACCTACCACCTACCACCTACAAATCATTATTCAATCCAATCTTTAGCCCTACTAACAGCTTTCTGCCAAACTATAAAACTCTCTTGCGCTTTTGCAGCATTTTCTCCAGGTTCAAACACTCGCCCAACTTTACTATTACTCACCAATTTATGATAGTCATCCCACAAACCTATTGTTAAACCTGCACCAAAAGCAGCGCCTTGAGCGGTGGCATCAATAAACTTGGGGCGTTCGACGGGAATACCTAATACATCGGCTTGAAACTGCATTAAAAAGTTATTTTGGGATGCTCCACCATCAACTTTGAGATTAGTCATTGGGCTACCAGTATCTAAATTCATGGCATCGACTACTTCTTTTACCTGAAAAGCAATTGACTCCAATACTGCTCTCACCATATGTTCGCGTTTTACACCGCCAGTAATTCCCAGAAAAGCACCGCGAGCATTCATATTCCAGTGTGGTGCGCCGAGACCACTGAGAGCGGGTACAAAATAAGCACCGTTCGTATCTTCGACTTTTAGTGCCAGGTCTTCGGTTTCTGCTGCTGAGTCAATCAATTTAATTCCATCCCGCAACCATTGAATACAAGCGCCTGCAGTAAACATTGCTCCTTCTAGAGCGTAAGCTGCTGTGAGATTACCATTTTTTTGCTGACTCCAGCCAATGGTTGATAATAGTTTATTTTGAGATTTAGTTAGGCTATCTCCAGTATTAGCAATTAAAAAACTACCTGTGCCATAGGTACATTTTAACATTCCGGGGCGATCGCAACCGTGAGCAAACAAGGCTGCTTGTTGGTCTCCTAAAACTGTGGCGATCGGAATTTCTACCCCTAATAAATCTGCTTCGGTTTTGCCAAATATACCGAAACTAGGTTTAATTTCTGGCATCATTTCTTTAGGTATATTAAATAAGTCTAATAATTCCGGGTCCCAATCTAATGATTCGATATTCATTAACATTGTGCGACTGGCGTTACTGTGGTCGGTGGCGTGGACTTTTCCACCAGTTAGTTTCCATAAAGCCCAAGTATCGACGGTACCTGCTAAGACATTACTGAGGTCAATATTGGGTTGTTCTCGTCTCACCCAGTCTAATACCCAGGATAGTTTAGTTGCTGAGAAATAAGCATCTAAAACTAATCCAGTGCGCGTTTGAATTTTTTCTACTTCACCTTTTGCTGCTAAATCTAGACATACAGATGCAGTGCGACGGTCTTGCCAAACGATGGCTTTGTGGAGGGGTTTGCCTGTGGTTTTATCCCATAGTAAACAGGTTTCTCGTTGTACTGTTAAACCGATCGCTTCTACGTTTGAGGGGGAAATACCTGTATCGCGGAAGACCCGCTCGATCATTGCATAAGTGTCTTCCCAAATTTCTTCAGCATCATGTTCTAACCAACCTGGATGTGGATAATATTGAGGAAGCTCTTTATAAGCTTGACCGACACTAGCGCCTTGAGAATTGAATAATATTGCTCGGTTGCCTGTTGTACCGAGGTCAAGAGCTAGGATGTATTTTTCGGTGTCTGTAGTCATAAAAAAATTATTTTTTTAACAGCAATAGCCAGTTGGGGCTGTTTTTGGTTTACCAGAATTGTTGCTATTTTGCCTAGGAAATTTAACTTTTCTTATTATTAAGCCCTAGGTATTGGGTATTATGTATGGGATAAAAGTTTTTTAAATTCTGATTCTGCCTCTGAATATGTAAACTTTTTCTTCTCATCTTAATGTAACTGCAATTACTTAATAGTTTTGTACCTATTTTTTTTTATTGTAATAATCTTTTTTGAAATTGGTATTACTATGATTGAATTTGAGAAATAAGGTTTTTGTTAAAACACACTCAAATTCTAATATTTCTAAGCCTGGTTAAGTTGTAGGGTAGGCAATGCCTATAAGTGTCTTTGTCTAAAGGTTTTAGCTGACTGCGCGCATTGCCCACATTATGCGCTTATTTATGCCGACCTACTTACTATGATTTACTATGATTGAATTTGAGAAATAAGGTTTTTGTTGAAACACACTCAAATTCTAATATTTCTAAGCCTGGTTAAGCTGATGCCTTTTTTGAGCCTACCTTAGTTTGCAAGCGACAATGTGAAAAATATGCCAGTTTTTCTGTTCATCCAGGGCTGTTTTACCTAGATAATCTTCTTCTTCAAAAAACTCAATTTCAAAGGCTTGAAGTAACTCTTCTACCTGCTCGCGAGTGTGATGACTCATTGAAGTGCGAGTAGCCCAAGAATCGCGATCGTCAAAAAATTGACCACAGAAACGACCACCACAGCGTAAAGAGAAAACTATCTTTTCCCAAAAATCTCCGAAATACTCTGGCGAACAAAACGGCAGGGAAAAGCTAGCATTCACAAGATCAATGGACTTTGGCAAAATCAATTCTTCAAAGCAACAAATTCTAGTCTCCAGACCTTCTAAAGCTAGCTTCGGATAACTCAGTAAGCAATCGATCGCCTCTTTCTGACTATCAATTGCTAAGACTTGCCAACCCCGCTCTAGTAGCTCTATTGTGTCGCGTCCGGTTCCGAACCCCAAATCAACAGCAAATCGTGATTCGGTCGATGAAGAATTGACATTAAAGCACTCTAATGCTCTAAGTAGAGTGTGTCGCGGAGGACGACCCATGCAAATTTTGTAGTATGTAGACCAGTCACTCGGAGAAAATTTATTCTCATCTTGAGGTTTAGTTGGATTGGGCATAAATTTTATGACAAGGGAATGTGGGTGACATTAAAATACAACTTTTCTAACTTTTATTCCAACTCAGGCTCATCTTCACATAAGAAAAATAGAGGGCGTTGCTGATTTGAGGTATGAAATTCAACTAGTGGTAAATTTTAAGCCAAAACAACGCGTGCAAATTATACCTATTTAGTCACCGAAAAACTCCTTTCTACCTACTGACTCCTGACTCCTATAAAATCATACATTTATTCAGCAACGTCAAATAGAGAATGAATAGGCAGTTCGATATCAGTGACATTTAACACTAAACCAATAGCCTCCCCAGTATCGTTGTGAATAATAATGGATATTCGCGTGAATTAGGTATTAGGGAAACAGCACCTAATACCTATCACCTTCTTCTAACTAACTAATAGATTTTTTCAACAATAAACCTTGAGAATCTGTAAGTTTAAAAGAGTGTAAATCTTTCAATTTATCCCCCTCATTCAAACCAGGAGTTGCCAGAGAAACTTCCCATTCATTCATATCTAACTCTAACCAATCACCTAAATTAATTGTTATTGGTTCGCCCCCCATGTGAGTCACCATAGCAATTTTTTCTTCCTCATTATAAGGATTACTCCGCACCCCATAATAAACAGTCCGCTTATCATCACCTATCTTATTAAACTTATCAGTTCCTAATAAATTTTGCCGTAACCAAAGATGAGAATGACGGAAGCGACGCACAGTCAAATTAAATTTAGTCTGCACGGGATTCAAATATTCTTCGTAATGGGAAACATTACAAACTTCAAAGCAATCTTCCATAAACATTTTGGCAAACATCTTTAATTTAGGAATATCTAAATCTTTCAAAAATTCAATCATTTCTGGACGATTCAATGCCTTAAGTGCATCAATTTTACAATGTTGAGTATCCTCTCCCAAACAGAACTGACAAGCCTGAACTACAGCAGGTAAATGACAATCTGTTTCGAGCATACTAATGTGTAAAGCCTTGCCAAATTCCTTGAGTTGTTCTAACTCTTCAAAACCCAACTTTTTCAACTGCTTAAACATTTCAGGTTTGGCATATAATTCCGGAGTCATTTGCCAATCCAAAAATCCCATTTCCTCAGCAGCAACTTTCACCCCATACCGTTCATCTGTATTTCTAAAAAACAGCCAAGATGCACGCATCGTACCATTAATAAAATCCATAGGTAAACCAGGACTAAAACCATAAACCCACAGAGTCACTGCCGGATTATCATAGCCATTTTGGAGAACTTCTGGCAAAGTATTGCCGAGATTCCAGTTAATAGCTTCGTCTAATTCAACTTGATTTCCGCGCCGTACAGTATCATGATTGCCACAACCAGTAATCCAATTTTCTCCCTGATACATTACCTCACAAACCCGTCGCCATTTCTTCTGCCAAAAACCTTTTAAAGTAGGAGTATTATGAGCAAAAACTAATGGTCCCCATTGAAAAGAATCGGGTTTCATTTCAATTAAATCTCGGTAGGTAGACTTCTCTTCCCAACCTTCTTCCGGCCAAGGGCGACCATCTTCAAAAATAGTTAATAACTGACGTTGATAACCACCAATTTCTTGTACAACATCACTCATTGCTAATAGATAAGCATCATCTTGTACAACAATTCCAGTCAGGGGATTAAAGAATTTAAAATCCTGACCTCCATCAATCCTTAAACCATCAACTCCTGTATTCATTTTTCGTCTTTGCATTTCTAGAAATATTGCCCGAACTGTTGGTAATTGATGGTTTAAATCCTGACCATACATATTAGCGCCTTTCAGAAATTGACGGTTTAAAAGTAGTTCTGATTGGTTATCAGCATGACCATAAACAATGTCATAAATTAACTGAATTGGTCCGCCAGCAAAGTTATGTAAAGTAGAAATAAATTCTACTACTTCATCAGGTCGTAAACTGTCTAAAAGAGCTGGATTTGTGGTACTTGAACCTAACAAAGGTACGTCATAACCCCAGTCTTGAGTATTGGGTTTTGTCAGTTTAACTTTAATTTTTTCACCTTCGTCTGACATGAAAGTAAAAAATTCACTTTCGGGGCTATATTCATTCCTAAATTCAATAGTTGGTTCGGTTGGTAACAGTTGTATTGCTCCATAACCAACATAGTTTTCTTCTGCTGGAGTTAGTGGTTTTTTGGCTTTAATTTTATCAGAAATTTGCTGATAAATTTTAGTTAATCCTTCCAGAGTACCTTCGCGGGAAGCACTACCAACATGAATTTGTAAAATATTTCGGGGTGGACGCACTCTGAGGATGATATCTTGTCCGGATGCTGCTTTCCTAGTTTTTCCTCTTTGAGCAAAGTAGTTTAGGTCAGCTCTATTTGCTTGTAGACTGTCGATGTCGTATAATTCGGCAGGGGCAAAAACGCCATAAGGTAGGGAGTAGGGAACTACATCTCGTATTGCTTGTAGTTCACCTTGTTGGTCGATGTAGCGCAACCAATAAAATGAACCGAGGCGATCGCGATTTCCGGGAATCATTCCTTCTACTACACCCCAAATATATTCTCCTTGTTGTTTGAGGTTGAGGCGATCGCGTCGGAAAGTAATTGTTTGTTCGGTGGCGCGGGGGTCTATTTCATCTAGTGGGGTTAAGACTTCTAGATATATTTCTAGTTTTCGCATCACCTGTGCGAGTAGTCGCGGACTCCAAAAGCTGATTTCTGTTAACCCATCTGGGCGATAGTATGCTCCTAATTTTTTGACTATGGTTTGCGCTTTTTCAAAGTAACTGCCTGGCGATCGCTCTATTTTTGCTACCCAGTCTAAGAGTTCTTTTGTTGCGTCTTCTACGAGTTTTATGCCTGATGTTGTAAGTACCACTGTGATTAATTTTCTCCTAATATTTCTGAACCTTAATCATTTTACTAGATTTTTTTGTCTACCTATTCCATTGTTGGAAAAGCTGTGTAAAGAATTATGAATTACCTTTATTTTTTGTCGTCATTTATTACCATAAATTCGATATAATCTGACATTTTTAATTGTAGTTTCTAATATATAATTTTGTTCTAAATATTGATTGAGAGTGTTTCGATATTTAGGACTAATATTATCTTTTTCTGCCAGTAAAATATAACTGGGATTTTTCGCCATAATTCTATCTAATTCTTGAGTAGCGTCTGTAGGCAAAATCTGAGACATGGCGGTTAAATGACTGGGAAAAGCATATTTTGTGGGAATTTTCGTCGGCACTAAGTAATACATTATTGGTTCATAATTGACGACATATATATAATCTGTCGGTCTAATTCTCTGCCGTAAATATTTAGCAATAAAAGCTTCTCTGTCATCCCATGTATCTATTCCTTGGATATACCGATAATAGACAAATTCTAGATTTTTATCTAACTTGTTATAACCTGCTTGAGCAAAAGGATATATTAAAATTAGGAATAGAATTATATTCGGCAATACAAAAGGAATATCTATAGAAAATTTTGGGGAATTTATCAAAGTAGTTTGTTTTAGTTTGTTTCCTTCTACATCGGAATGCTCATCTCCAAAATTTTTCTTAGTCAAATTAATTGTCGAGCGAAAATAAACCGATTTAATAATCACATATCCACTAATCAAACATAAAGGCGGTAATAACTGTAAAAAGTAGTGATTGTAAAACCGCTTAGATAACAAAACCGCCAAAAAAGCACAGCCAAACCACAAAAATAAATAGATAAAATTTCGTTCCTGTTTAAACCTACCCCTGGCAAAAACAAACAAATAAATCGGACTCCAGAACAAACATAACCAAAGTAAAATATTTCCAAATACCTGTTTCCTGATTCTACTCAAAAAATCTGACCAGGAAAAATCTAGCATCCCTACATACTTACTATTAGCAGTCAGAGTCGCATAAATATATTCATCAAAATAGCCAGCAAACTTATAAATAAAAGCGATAATAACCGCAGGTAAAATTAAACCTACACCTAAAATTATATAAAATTTGAACAACGATTTTTTTTTAAATATATTACCAGTTAGACTTAAAAAACATTCCTGAGTAAACCTCAGAAAATTATTTATAAATGTTCCTTTCTTATTCTTCCTTCCTTCTTCCTTCTTTCCAAGATTACTAAAGCCTTCTTCCTTCCCAAACAAACTCCCCACTAAAACCAATCCCAAAACATCCATAATTACCAAATACTTAATTTGCATTCCAATTCCCAAAATCAGACCAATCAAAAATACCTTAATATTTGATAAATTTCTATCCTGAAACAACCACAAAAACGCCCCCGTAACAAAAGGCGCAAATAAAATTTCCCCATTCGCCGCTGCACCATCATTATGCAGAGAAAAAATAGCATATAAACCACCTGCTAATAATCCGATTTTTTCTCCTTGCTTTGCGTCGATAGCTGCACCAATTTTATATACAAAATAACTGGTAAAAGTTGTGGCAATAATAGATAATATTCGGATGGATACTATAGACTTGCCAAACATTAGCATTGCCAAAGAAAACAAGATAAAAATTCCTGGAGGTTTGTTATCCCAAATTTCTGTATAAGGGAGATTGCCATTTAATAAACTATCCGCTCCTAATATATAAATACTTTCGTCTTTGTCGAGGAC
>JBARXI010000217.1:0-13625 GCA_049647275.1 Microcoleaceae cyanobacterium | reverse complement strand
AGAGGATTGATACCAATGAGAAAATTATTGACTTCTCTTGGTCGATTGGATATGGCGAGGTATCCTCGCCATCCCATCCTACGGAATGCTGCGCAAACGACCGCTTTTCTTCTTAAAAGAAGAGGCTGTTTACCTTAATTATTCGGTAAGAGGGAAGAAGGAAGAAGGAAGAGGATCGAGCTGAAAAATTCCACAAACAAAGCAGATGTTTCCTCAAAATTGATGCGCGATAAAACTTAACTATGGTAATTATATAGATATAAAATTGGTTCTATAGATTAATATAAAATTGTGCCTCACCCTTCGACCAAAAGTGCTGTATTTGTTATTGTAATTTCTAAAGGATTCCCGCAGTATAATCTGCGATTTAGTGCCAGGAGGAATTTTTAAAGAAGTCAGAAATTAGAAGTGTGTTTGCGCAGCATTACCTAGGAAAGTCAGAAGTTAAAATTAGTGGGAGATTGTTACTCAGCACTAATTTTCAATCGCTAAAATTAAATTTATAGCGGGGGTATTAAACCCTATTTCTCCGTCTATAAATAGAGGGTATTAACCGAACATTATCATAGATAACAACAACAAAATATCTGTTCCATTGTGTGTTTTTTCACCTTTTGAATTACAAGAGAGTTATGAAATAGATAACGCCTGTATCTTTTCAACAATTGATAATTGATAATTGATAATTACCTTTCCTTAAAAGAGAGAGGATTGACACAATTGAAAACATTTTTCTTCTCTTGGTCGATTGGACATTCATCGAGGAGACCCGCTCTTGACAGAGCCGCTCCGCTTTACATGTCGCTCCGCGAAGAGCGGAGTTGTGCGCCAGCAAAACGCCATCCCACCCTACGGTTCGCTCCGCTTTACATGTCGGCGATAGCCGTTAACGCAGTTGTGCGCCACCAAAACGACCGCTTTTTTTCCCCTTTAAAGGGGAGGCTTTACACCTCAATTATTTAATTATTAATTGTTAATTATTTGGTAAATTAAAAGTCACTCCATAAATGACAAAAGAAATAGATATGACAATGAAGAGATTCGCTAATGCTTGTCAGTATGTTCACGAAAATAGCAGGGCTATTTCATTCTAAACTGTGCCATGTTATGTATTTACGAAAATAGGTTATTAATAGCTCCCGACAATTTATCTTTCGCTATCTGAAAGTAAGTAAATTCATTGCTAAAATCTAGAATGAAATGACCATGCGAAAATAGTCACAAAAAACTGACAAATAGAGTTGCAATGAAATCTTTGATGTACGATACAGTCAGAGAAAAGTTTCGGCTTTCAGCACAAACTACAATTCATGCTTTTAGAATAGTTTGTAGTAGTAGGAATAGTTCTCGAACTAATCACATTCAAAAATGCTTAACATTTACTTATACATCGGTATACAGCAGATTGCAAGTTAATGACCTGCTGCTAACGGGGTGGTTCGCCTACTCCTAAATAGACCACTCCCTAAAACCATAAATATATGTACTTCATCAAGTTGGAAACTGGTGTATTATCATGGCATAAGATACAGCTTAGACAATAATAAATGGCTGTTTAAGTAGGTAGGTGCGAATAAACCTCACTATGTAACGAAATGTTGATGCACCTCATACTTTTGAGATTGCTTTCCTTGCGGAATGCTGCGCAAACTTTCCACTCGGTTCCAGTCGCTTCGGACGTACTTGTAAATTTTTCCACCTACCTACTCCACCTACCTACTTAGTTTAAAAATACTCACTAAATAGACAAAATTTGAATTAGTTAATAAGCACTTAATAAGCAACGAGCGGGGTGAAATATTAAAAGGTAGTAATCCCAAGTCTGCGGTATTAACAAAAAAAAAGAAAAAACGGTACTTAACCGGCTACTGCCCCACAAAGAAAAAAATCCTTTAAGTCAATCCTCCTCTTTCAAAAAGAGTTAATTGTGAATTGTTAATTATTAACTGTTGACAAATGATTTAGAATTGCTGTACAACTTTACTTAAAAAAAATTAACAAGTATATTTGCCAAACCCAACCACTTATAATGTTATAAAATGAAGCATATAGCTGATAGATTTGGGAAAATAAAACTAACTATAAATATTTACCTAACTCTTCAGCAAAACTTCTCTAAATACCAACTTTAGCCACAAACATCAATTTAACTTTCCGTTGAAATATCATGTTAAAAATCAAAACCATAGTGGCTACATTATCCGCAGTCACACTACTGCTACCTACCAGTCAATTATTAGCTAGGGCTAACCCCACTTCATCAGAAAATCCTACTCCAACAGAACAGACAACTGACACCGAACAACCAAAAAATATATACGAACAGGCCAAAGAAGAACTACCAGAAGACCTCTATGCACTTTATAGAATCGTTGAGCGAATTTCTAGGGCCAATGGACTTGATGATAAACCTTGGCGGATAATTATACTACCACAGTATAACATAAATGCCTTTGCCAGTGAGGTTAACCTGATTGCTATGTCCAACGGTATCCTAGACCAACTTGCCGGGGATGCATCCGCAACAGCTTGTATAGTCGCCCACGAAATGGGCCATCATACTAAACGTCACATAGCTTTAGCCCCAGCAGAAAAAGTAGCCTTGATTGAAAAAATTGTCGGGGAAACCGAACAAGAAGTTTTGGCAGAAAAAGAAAGTGCCGAAGCAGACGCAACTGGTCTGTCTATTGGAGGTGTGGCAGCAGGAATATTTGGAGGTAGAGCCGGTGTAGCTGGTCGTGCTGCCTTAGGTAATGCTCGTCGCCAACGTTTGAAAGCATCTCAAGAAAAGATAGATCAAATTGTTGCCCAGAAAAAAGAAGAGTTAGAAAACACCCTTGCAGAAGAAGGTCGTAAAAGAGAATTTGAAGCTGATGAAGTGGGATATTTATATTCAGTAAAGGCAGGTTTTGAAGCAGAGGGTTGTTTAAGAGCGATGAAAGTTTTGGGGCAAACGCCAAGTGCTGAATTTGATACTACTCATCCTGCTGTACCTAAACGTGTTGAAACTCTCAAAGATTTGATGAATAAGTATTCACCTACATCTCTAGTAGAAGAGGGTAAGACCGTGATTTCTGAAACTGAACCTTTGACTTATGATTTATCTAAAGATGGAGCATCTTTAAGAGTTAACTCTAGTCGTGGTGGCTCCTCCGCAGATGATGTAGAACGTTTATTTGACTAGTGCAAAAAGGCAGCTATGCTGGAAGTTGGAGGTAGAGGGGAAGAAAGCTTACGTAGTCTTAAATATATAAGTAAGCATATTTGTTGCTACACCGTTCTACTGAACTTATCCAAACCCGAAGGCACACTTGTTGCGAGGAACGAAGCAATCTGCGAGGTAACGTTTGCGGAGCATTCGGACCGAAAGCAATCTACTCAACCTTTGGCGCGGGCTTTGGAGACGAGCTTCGGTGCTTGGCGCGAGAATCACGCTCCCGCAGTCTGTAACCTTATTCTCAAGAGCAGGCTTAAAATCGGCGGGAACTCTACCTACTCATTCAAGTATAACAGAAGATTTGCCATTTACCACTAAAAATTCTGAAAAAAAGTATGTTTGAGGATATTTAGGTAGGATTTCAGCTTCTGTTTTTACCCCCCCTTCATTGACAGGAGGTAAACTGCCAAAATAATTATTTGTTGACCACTACCGCTGGTTAAACTGAGAATCTCTTGATTTATCGGGGTAGCATCAAGTCTATAATAATATCTTAATGATTGCTTAAGGATAAAAAAAATACTGATGAGTGCAATTCAATTTATTTCAGGTGTCGATGAAGAGGCTATACCAGAAGTACGTCTAACTCGTTCTCGTAGTGGTAATCAGGGGACAGCGACATTCATTTTTGAGAATCCCAAGGCTTTAGGTCCAGATGTTACTGAAGAGATTACAGGGATGTATCTGATTGATGAAGAAGGCCAAATTACCAGTCGTGAAGTTAAGGCCAAATTTGTCAATGGCGAGCCTAAGGCTCTTGAGGGACTTCATGTGATGAAATCTCAAGAAGATTGGGACCGCTTTATGCGGTTTATGGAGCGCTATGCTACTGAACACGGTTTAGAATTTAACAAGGCTTGATGTCTTTAACCCAGGCCAGAAAGTTTTGAGCCTGGGGATACATAGATCGGTTTTTCAGCTGACTAAAACTAGAGAACAATGGATAAACAAATCCCTCATCCTGCTCCTCAAGATATTACTCTCGGTTGTGCTGTGATTACTGTTAGCGATACCCGCACTCCAGAAACAGATAAAAGTGGCCAGTTGCTTCAGGAAATACTGCAAAATGCAGGTCATTCTATCCCAGAATATACGATTATCACAGATGAAAAATCTGAAGTCGTAGCACAAATGAAGTATCTATCTCAGCGAGATTATATAGATGCGATAATTTTTAGTGGGGGAACAGGAATAGCTCCTAGAGATACTACTTATGATGCCATTGAACATTTATTGGAAAAAAGTTTACCCGGTTTTGGGGAATTATTTCGGTGGCTGAGTTATCAAGAAATAGGTTCTCGTGCGATCGCTTCTCGTGCTGTTGCTGGTATCTATCAAGGTAAATTAGTATTTTCTCTTCCAGGTTCTAGTAATGCTGTCAAGCTGGCGGTAGAAAAGTTAATCTTACCAGAATTAGTTCACTTAGTTTTGCAGTTGCGTAAAAGTTGAAGTCGGAGTTGCTATAATGCCCGAATCGCTTTTTATGTCCGCCACAGCCGAAAAGCGATCGCACGAGAACGCCTAAATTCAATTTTTTTGTTCTTCCCGTAATACTAACGGACGTAACAATAATTTATTCTTCAATAAATTAATAGCTTGAGCATAATAAGGGTCAGACACAGTCGCGATCGCATTTGGTTGCCGATACAAGCGCCGTTTTTGAGAATCTGTTAAATTCAACTCCACGTCTGGAGTCACTCCCTTCTTACTAATATCAGTTCCACTGGGAGTATAGTAATGAGCAATAGTGACCGCCAAACCAGAACCATCCGATAAAGAATGAACTGACTGTACCAAAGCTTTACCAAAAGTTTTGTCTCCCATAATCACAGCACGGTCATTATCTTTAAGAGCTCCTGCTAAAATTTCACTAGCACTAGCCGAGTCACCATCTACCAAAACCACTATCGGCTTATCCGTTAAAGCTGAACGATTTGCCCGTAATTCTTCTGTATCTCCATTTCGGTTAACTGTGCTGACAATAGCACCTTTATCCATAAACATCCGAGCAATATCAATGCTAATACGCAATAACCCGCCTGGGTTACCCCGCAAATCCAAAACATAACCATCAACATTTTGATTATCAAGGTTTTCTATAGCCCTTTGCATCTGTTCCCCAGCGTGGGCGCTAAATTCTTGTAAACGGATATAGCCAATTTTTTCATTTCCCTCACTCTTGAGATCGTAACGAACTGCTTCTAATTCAATCCGCGCCCTCGTCAAAGTCACATTAAATTCTTCTCCAGGGCGAGTTACTTCCAGCATTACATCTGTACCCACATCACCCCGAATCATTTTTGCTGCTGCTGAAACACTCATGCCAATAGTAGACTTACCATCAATTGACAATATTTGGTCTCCCGGTAGTAAACCTGCCTTCATTGCCGGAGAATTTTCCAAAGCCGTCACCACTACGATCGCCTTGGTCAGCTCATCCTGCTTCAGTTGCATACCCACCCCGGACATTTCTCCAGCCGTTTGACTGGTCAAAGCCTTAAACTGTTCTGGGTCTAGGAAACGAGTATAGGGGTCATTTAACTGCTCTAGAGCTTTTCGTAAAGCCTCATAAGCTTCTTCTGTGGAAGTATAGTTTTTTTCTAATAAAGTTTGCCTGGTAGTTTGCCAATCTGTATGATTAAAGCCACCATCAACATAATCTCGGTTAACAATTTGCCATGCTTCATCCAGAACAGCTTTTGGACTGTTCTCTAAACTTGCCTCGGCTGGCTCGATCAAGTTTGGGGCAAACAAGGAGAAAGCTGCTGTTGTGGCGATCGCTCCACCAGATAAAATAGCTTGGATTACAGAAAAGCGTTTTGAGGCTGAATTCATTGAATTTTTTTTGTAGTTGGACATTTACAGATTTGACATTCCTACTGATTTATGATAAAGAGATACTATTTATTAAGGAAGCCTAATATACTACAATATAGGCCGACTTTATTTATCATTGTATCTATTTTATCTATAGTCACAGGAAAATTCAGACTAGGGAAAATTTTACGACTAAAGAACTATAGATACTTCTAAATTTTAGAATATTCAGCAATTAAGATGAATTTTGAGCTATCAACTAACATTCATGTTAACGAGCAAATCATTAGTTTCAACGCGGATTGTAAAAATACTTAACTATTTTCTGGAATTAAGGCCGAATGCAGACAGTAGATTGAGCTGATTTAATAAATGGGGACATTCAGAAGCAGCCGAGAAGGAAATATACAGCAGTTTCCAACTTTATGAAGTACATATATTTATGGTTTTCGAGAGTGGGGAGTGTGGGGAGTGTGGGGAGTGTGGGGAGTGTGGGGAGTCTCGGAGTAGGCAACAAGTGACACAGATTCACCCCGTTCGCTGCAGGTCATTAACCACCGAATCTACTATAAATAAATAGAGATAGAGAAAGAGACAATTTATTAACTCATAGTTGAGAAAGTAAGTGTTGAAATTGTTACAATATTTAGAGATTTTTATGATTATTAAGAGAAAAAAATATTTCAGAAATGGTGGCAACCAAAACCAAAACACCAAATTGGGTAAATTCACTAATAAATCTAGCCTTTGCCATAACAACCTTGGCAGGAGTCATCAGCTTACAAATATTCTGGCCATCTGAAGACTCTCCTTTAAAACAGAAAACTGTTGTAGACTCAGCAGATGCTCAGAAAGCCGAACAAAAAGAAGCCCTACAGCTAAAATTACTAAAAGCAGCCCCTACTTTTGGATTTGATAATGTAATTGCAGATTGGGTTTTCCTCCAATTTCTTCAATACTTTGGAGATGATGCAGCCAGAAATCAGACAGGCTATTCCCTAAGTGAAGATTACTTTGACATCATCACTCGCTTAGATCCACGGTGGGTTGATACATACCTCTTTGTTTCCAACTCTTTATCTATATATGAAGCGAAACCGAAAGTAGCAGTAGAATATATGACTCGTGGCACTGATGTTCTTTCCCCAGAAATCGATCCTGAAGCTTGGCAAGTATGGAGATTGAAAGGCATAGATCAGTTATTGTTAGTGGGAGATATTCCAGGGGCAATTCGTTCTCACGAAAAAGCGGCAGAATGGGCCGAGGATACATCTTATCAAGAGTTAACATCTCTGTTTAGAGACACAGCAGAATTTCTCAAGCGAGACCCGGATAGTAAATTAATCAAATTTAATGCTTGGTTGTGGGTCTACTATCAGACAAGGGATAAAAGGGTACGCGAACGAGCTAAACAAGAAATTCTTGAACTTGGTGGCGAAGTCAAAATGAATAAAGATGGAGAAATGCGTTTTGTTTTGCCAAAATCGGCTGAATAGATATTTCCCAGCTCCTTATTTTAACCGGAGGTTGATTATTTCATCGTAAAAATTCAGGTAGTTGGAAACCAGCCAGTTTTAACGGCTGGATGAAAACAACTCGACAGGTTTTAACCCGTAGTTAGCTTGATACTCCTAGAATTTTTTACTACAATATACACTATAAGGGCAAAAATTGATTATGTATCTTACACAAAAGAACAAAATTAGAAACCTGTCTAGTCAAGAGTTTAAAGCCTTGAGACAATTGTGCAGATTGACTAAGAATATGTACAATGTAGGGCTTTACTCTGTACGACAGTTCTATTTTACTGAAGGTGGATATTTAAGATACGAGTCAAATTACCATGACTGCAAAGATAACGAAAGCGAAGCTCCTCTGCAAGAGGCAAATTACCAGCTACTTCAAACTGACATAGCACAGCAAACTTTAAAAGTTGTAGATAGGTCTTTTAAGTCATTTTTTAGTTTAATACAAAAAGCTAAAGAAGGACTATATAGAGTGGAACAAATACGATTACCTAAATATCTAAATAAAGAAGGCTATTTTCCTCTAGTAATGCCTAGAATTAAGGTAATAAATGGGTATTTTAATATCCCAATGTCTAGAAAATTCAAGGCTGAATATGGTGCAGTAAAAATCCCTTTTCCTGAAAGATTAACTGGTAAAAATCTGAAAGAAGTTCGGATAATTCCTAGATTTGACGCTAGGTTTTTTGAAGTTGAATTTATTACAGAAGAAAAACCTCAGCCAATAGTCAAATCCGATAATGCACTAGCTATAGACCTGGGTTTAAATAACCTAGCAACTTGTATATCAAATACTGGGTCATCGTTTATTTTAGACGGTAGAAAACTTAAATCAATCAACCAGTGGTACAACAAAGAAAATTCTAGATTACAGTCTATAAAGGATAAACAGGGCATTAAAATTTTAACCAAAAAGCAAGTTAACATTACAGTAAATCGGAACAATACAGTTAGAGATTACTTAAATAAGGCAGCTAGATATTTAATCAACTGGTGTATTGACAAAAATATATCTGCTATTGTTGTAGGTGTTAATCAGGGCATGAAACAAAATATCAATTTAGGTAAAAAAACTAATCAAAATTTTGTACAGATACCACACAACATTTTTAGATTCAAACTAGAAGCTATGTGTGATAGATATGGGTTGACTTATATAGAACAAGAAGAATCTTATACGTCTAAAGCTAGTTTTCTAGACAATGATGAAATACCTGTTTTCAATGCCGACAACCCGACTGAATATAGTTTTAGTGGTAAACGAATTCAACGTGGTTTGTATAGAACTAGGCAAGGAAAATTAATAAATGCTGACTGTAATGGTGCTGCAAATATTGGAAAAAAAAGCAACCTGAATGGGTTCACCCCGGACAGACTAGAGGCATCTTTGGCTATGCCATTAAGGGTAAAATTTGCCGGACTAAAGTCGCGTCAAATTTATTCCGCTTAAGAATCCACGCGGATTTATCCCGTGGAGTGTCAAAGATACAGAAAATGGTTCTCCAAATACAACCAACCAAACCAGAACCAACCGTAACTTGGAATCCACTACCAGCAGACTATATCTTACCAGACGACCCCGTGGAAAATATTCAACAACCTCTTCTGGCTGCAGCACTCACTGATGCTTTGGGCGCTGCACAATTCATTCAAGCTCAAATGTTGATTGGTTCAAATTTTGGATTAGTAGCTACAGTCAACAAAAAAACAGTAGTCAAAGCTCCTGATTGGTTTTATGTTCCCCAAGTGCCACCAGTTGCAGAGGGAGTTATTCGTCGTAGTTACACTCCCCATCTAGAAGGGGAGCCAATAGCTGTAGTCATGGAATTTCTCTCTGAAACAGAATGTGGGGAATTATCAGTGCGTTCAACTCCACCATACGGCAAACTTTATTTTTACGAACACATCCTCAAAGTACCTACTTATATCACTTACGATCCCTACGAATTGAGTTTAGAAGTACGTAGGTTGCAAGATGGAAAGTACAGTTTAGAGCCAGCTAATGAAAATCAACATTTTTGGATACCGGAACTAGAGTTGTTTTTGGGAGTTTGGCAAGGCGAAAGACTAGGGCACAATATTAACTGGCTCAGATGGTGGGATAAGTCGGGAAATTTGTTGTTGTGGAGTAGCAAAAAAGTTCAACCGGAAAAAAAGCCAGGCGAACAAGAAGAGCAACGGGCCGAAAAATTAGCTGCTAAGTTACGGGAACTGGGTGTCGATCCAGATTCGGTCTGATCCAACTCAACTGCTGTATGGAGTAATAGGCGATCGCTAATTATATCGAGACTTACACAGCAACTCTACCAGTACGCTCAGTTGCAACGCACCTTACACTAAGACTAGGGTCTAATATACATCTACAAAAATACCGATTTTGGAACGGTAGCGCAAGGATTTCAGAAGCTTTTATGGAGATGTCTAATAAACCATTTTCCATAACTCCTGTGAACCAACTCAATATAATTTCTATGAGTGAAAATCAAACCATTCGCCGAAAAAAGAGAACTAGGAAAATGTTGCTGTTAGTGCTTTTACCAATAGCATCTGGTCTATTAGTTTGGCTAGTGGGAAATACTATTTTGCTCCAGTCAGCAGCAACTGCTCCGGTGGATACTTTTTTGGTTTTGGGTGGGAGTATTAAACGAGAAATTTATATTGCCAACATTGCTAAACAATATCCTCAAACCCCTATTTTGATTTCTGCTGGTTCGCAAGACCCTTGTATTGCGGGATTATTTCAACGGGAAAATGCTCCTGTAGATCGGGTTTGGTTAGAACATTGCGCTAAATCTACTTTTGGTAACTTCTATTTTACTCTGCCAATTTTGCAAAAATGGGGAGTGCAACATATTAAGCTGGTGACATCTCCGACTCATTTACCTAGGGCTAAATGGTTAGCACAGATTATTTTAGGTGCTCATGGAATTTGGGTTGAAACTGATATTGTTGAGGAAATAGGTGTACCTGGTAATCAAGAATCTTTTGTCAAGACGACGTTGGATATTGTTCGTAGTTTATTTTGGGCAGTGGGAAGTCAGATAATACAACCTAAATGTGCAGATGTGATGAAACTTACCCAGGTAGATATGACAAAATGGTGCAAGGATGGTTTTAAATGTGAAGCTCAGGCAAAATTACAGTCAAAGTCAATTTGCTCTCCATGAGTTGTCATAAAATGTCATAAAAAAACCATTTGTCTGAGAGATAGAATTTCAGTTTGATTCAGGTTTCTCCACTCACCCGGTTTGAGTTCGTCAAGTCGTAGGTGAGCGATCGCTATTCTAACTAAGCGCAGTGTGGGGAAACCTACTGCTGCGGTCATTCGTCGCACTTGACGGTTTCGACCTTCTGTGAGAGTTATTTCTAACCATGCAGTGGGTACAGTTTTGCGAAATCTAATTGGTGGGTCACGGGGTGGCACAGAGGGGTCTACAGATAATAATTTGACTTTTGCTGGTCGTGTCTTGTAATTTTTAATTATTACACCCTGCTCTAGTTGCATCAATGCGTTTTGATCTGGGATTCGTTCTACTTGTACACAATAGGTGCGGGGATGAGCAAATTTAGGATCGCTTAGTCGATGCTGGAGTTGTCCGTGATTTGTTAATAATAACAGCCCTTCACTGTCTAGGTCTAATCTACCCACAGGATAAACTGAGGAAATTGGAATATAATCTTTAAGGGTATATCGCTGGTTATTGTTATCAGTTTTATCTGTGAACTGACTTAAGACATTGTAGGGTTTATTAAATATGATATACTGATTTTCCATGAGTTATCTTTGATGATTTTTATTGTGCTCCAATAGAGAGTTATATCTGCTGTGCGAATCAGTTTTTCTAGATAAAAATAAATTCTTTTTAGCAATAATACAACTTATATTATTTCCGGTTGAATACTTATAAATAAATCCGTAAATAGGGAACAGAGAATAGGGTAGAGTGGGGATTTACTTATGGAAATAGAGGAGAAAATTTTTTATAACTAATTAATTATCCTAACACGATCGAGACTTACCCAAGGAATCTACCCGTACGCTCAGTTGCAACGCACCTTACGCCATAGATAGCGTGTCAGTCCCGTAGGGTGCGTTAGTGTAACGTAAAGCACCATCCATCGTCCTACAGCAGAGGTCGGTGAAAGTCAAACCGACCATTATTCCAGAAATGGTAAGCGTGCCGTCACACACCCGCTCTTTACTTTTGTTTACAAACAGTCTCTTATATTATCTCTGGTTGAATAGTTATAAATAAATCATTCAAAAATGAATAATTAACAATTACTTCTCCTTTAAATGAATAAATGAAAGGCTTTAAGCCTTAATTATTCAGCAGATAGGAAATAGAATAGAGAGTTTTTTATAACTAATTAATTATCCTAATCTGATATTATACCATAATTTGAAGTAGTGCTATGCTTGATGACTACTTCAATCATTAAATAGTAAAATAGTAGGGGTAATTTCGGTTTTTGAGTATATTTTGCATGGGGTAGTTTCAGAGCTTCTGCTAAATACCGATCGATAATTTTTAGCAAAATTACAACAAACTCTAAAGACAGGGAAGACAAGGAAGAGTAGGGATATTTTTTTTATAATTCATTAAACGAACTTGATATAAAATATTTAATATATAGCAATTCCCAAGAAGCGTGAGGTACAAAATTCTTTTATTTTAGGGAGTAGGGAGTAGGGGTGGTTCGGGAAACAGAGAATAGAAAAGAAGAAAAACAACTGTACTTCAGTAACTTGAGAAAGGCTATATTTAAAATATTAAAAAATTTTAATAATGGTAGAATTGCGCCCTTCTTCCTTGGCTTGATACAATGCTTCATCTGCTACTTTAATCAATTTATCTAAGGAATAACCTGGTATAGGAATAGTGGTAGCTACACCTAAACTCATTGTGACAAATTCTGATACTTTAGAACCAGCATTGACTAATTTGAGAGTTTGGAGTCGGAGATGAATTTGTTCTGCAACGTGAAATGCACCTCTAGCATCCGTACAAGGCAAAACCACGACAAATTCTTCCCCACCATAACGAGCAACTAAATCTGCTGGTCTTTTCACCTGTAACTTAATCGCATTAGCAACTTTTTGAAGACAGCGATCGCCTGCTTGATGACCATAAGTATCATTATAAAATTTGAAATAGTCAACATCACATAAAATCAAAGATATTGGTGTTTTTTCTCTTGCCATTCGTCGCCACTCTCGTTCTAGATATTCATCAAATAGGCGACGGTTAGCAACATTAGTTAAACTATCGTAGGTAGCAAGTTGAATTAATTTTTTGTTGGCAGTTTCTAATTTTTGATATAATTCTGACTGCTGAATAGCGATCGCTAATTGCCCAGCTAAATGTTCAATAAATTCTATTTCTGAAGACTGCCATTGTCTTAATTCGGAACAGTGATGGGCAATTAATAATCCCCATAACTGTTCTCTGGGATAGTCAAGTTCGGAATTTTCCGAATCTAAAGATTGTTCTGTATTGGTCTTTGATATGGGTATTACTAAGTTAGCTTTTACTTGAAACCGAGTTAGAAATTTAATATGGTATGGAGTTAAATCTGGAGCATCTATATTTTCTTGAATGGGCAATTCATCTTGTGAATACTGTTCAATATATTTGGTGCTCAAAGGTCTATCCATACCCACACGACTCATAACAGATTTCCAAGCACAGTCAACAGACTCCATAATTATTTCCCCCCTACCATCCGGTTTAAATTTATATATCAGCACCCTGTCAGTTTTGAGAAATTTTCTAACTTGTTCGACAGTAGTTTCTAGAATATCATTAAGGTTTAATGAGCTGCCTATTCGTTCTTGAATAAGGGTCATTAATTGCCACCTTTCTGTTTGCTCTCTTAACTCTTTAACAAGTTTATTAATTTGCAGAATACGTTGGACTCGCTGAGATAAAACAGCCCATTGAATAGGTTTAGTAATATAATCAATAGCACCTACTGCAAAGGCAAGGTCAATAGATGCTTTGTCTTCCAATGCAGTAATCATTAAGACTGGAGGACGATAAAATAAGGAGTCGTTTTCTTGG
>JBARXI010000216.1:0-26809 GCA_049647275.1 Microcoleaceae cyanobacterium | reverse complement strand
ATGAAAAAATTCGATAATAGGGAAAGTGTCTTTTGGTGATAAATTTCCATTTTTTCTTCTGGAGTAAAAGTTTTGGGGTTTAAGTTTGAACAGAAAATTTACCATGGAAGTGTGTTTAATAAATAAGAATTTAATTCTCCTTTGAAATTGACTTTTTTCTTTGCGGATAAACTCGTCCCTTCCAATTACCACCTCGCCCTTGCCAATGTCTCCAAGCTGAATCTATTGTCATTAATGTATAGAGAAAAGCAACTGCGGGTAAACTCAAAGCATATCTTGATGAAGATTGATAAAATTTAATCGTTGGCAAATAGGTTAAATACATTAATAATCTTGCTAATAAAGCGATTAATACTAATTCCCAATACCCGAAAATCACTCCTAAAATTATTACCAATGAGGGCGCTAAATACACTAAAGTCATTCCGACTACTGTGCCTACTAATAGCAGTGGAGAATAATTGAGTTGAGTAAAAGCAGTACGGGCTACCATATTCCAAATACTAGCTAAATCGGCATAAGTACGTCTACTTTTAGTCTCTGAAGTTAATCCTAACCAAATTTTTTGATTTGTTGATTTTTTTTGCACAGCTTTTGCTAAAGCACAATCATCTATCAAAGCATTTTTAATAACTTCTATTCCGCCAATTTCATCTAACACTTGCTGCCGGATTAAAATACAACCTCCGGCAGCAGCAGCCGTAGATTTTTGGGGATTATTTACCCATTTAAACGGATATAATTTTTGAAAGAAAAATACAAATGCTGGAATCATTAATTCCTCTGCCAAAGTTTCGCATTGCAATTTCACCATTAAAGAAACTAAAGCCAAATTTTCCTCTTCAGCTTTGAGCACAAGCTGACTGATATTTGTGGAACTATGTTCAATATCTGCATCAGTAAATAAAAAATAATCTGGAGCTGGAATTTGTTTTTTTGCGTGATTAATTCCCTCTGATATTGCCCAAATTTTTCCAGTCCAACCATCAGGTAAGTCTTGTGCTGAAATAATTTCTAGTTTGGTAAAATTATTATTTTGTTGAGCAATCATTCTCGCGACATTAGTTGTGTTATCTGTGCTATGGTCGTCTATTAATATTATTTTTAAATTCCCTGAATAATCTTGAGATAATAGAGATTTTAGTGTTCCTTGTAATAATTTTGCTTCATTTCGAGCAGGAATTATTACATAAATTGAGGGAAAATATTGGATTTGTGTAATTTCTGTTTCTGATGTAGACAAAAGTTGTTGCGAAGGGAGCCAAAATTTGCCTCTAAAAATTAATAAATATATCCAGATCATCAGATTGATACATATAACTATTAACAGAATTTTTTGCATAAATTACCTTTGAATTTAATTAGATAGAGGTTATCATCCTTTATGAGATACAGTATTTTTTCCTATTCCCTATTCCTTGCTCCCTAAAATCCAAAACTTGTGTACCTCATCTATTTGAGAAGTGCTATATAGCAAGCAAGCGAAACACAATTTTCTACTTTGGGAAAATTTGTTGAATCAATTATAGAGCCATTTTATTCTCAGAGAAAAGAAATAGTATAGGATTTCCTAAGCTAATGAGGTACAGTATTTTTTTCTCCCTATTCCCTATTCCCTATTTATTCCCTAAAATCCCAATTTTTTGTACCTCACAAGAGTGAGAA
Source organism: Microcoleaceae cyanobacterium (assembly GCA_049647275.1). Taxonomy (GTDB): domain Bacteria; phylum Cyanobacteriota; class Cyanobacteriia; order Cyanobacteriales; family Microcoleaceae; genus JASJEE01. The sequence goes on along the minus strand of JBARXI010000216.1, from coordinate 25,144 downwards.
ACGCTATATGAATGCACATCTCCTGACTACTGACTATTAAATACTGATTACTATTAAATACTGATTACTATTAAATACTAATTACTAGTAAATACTGATTACTAGCAGCTCAATACTTCGCAGCAATATTTTTTGAAACTGGTATTAGACGTTTCTTAAGCTGTCGTGCCTTTAAATTTTAATTTAAGGTCTGAACCCCTTGTTATATCAAATCCGGTAGCATCGGTGAATTAGATGGGGAGATGGGGGGATGGGGGGATGGGGAGATGGGGCGATGGGGGGATGGGGAGATGGGGAAATATTTGCTAATGGTTGAAGATGGAACATTTTTACGTGCCGAATTAAACGGATTTGATATTAAACAATATGCCCCTTTCAAAACTAAATGCTGAACATCTTATCTGATTTTTGTCTATTGGCAACTATTTTAGTTTCTTTGTGACAAATCTGAGACTTGGTTTAGGCAAGATATCTGACTGAGCACTCTCATAGATATCAAAATTAAAGTAGGGGCAATTCATCGAAAGCGCAGCATTCGGCAGAAAATTGCCCTTATATTATGTCCGGTTAAATACTTATAAATAAGGGAGTAGGGAGTAGGGAGAATAAAGAGATTTGCCCTGTATAGACAGGATGGTTTTTTTCCAAAAATCTATTTCCGGACATAATATTAATCCTATTATTTGGTCGAATTAGTATTATATCAAGTCTGAACAATGAGTTATTATTTGGTCTATCTGCACAGCGCTCGCTGAAAACTTTCTTGCTGCCCCACTTCCCTAGCATCTAAATGATAAGTGTATAACCTGACTTGATATTATCTGGAACAGGCATATAGCGGTTCTCACCCTTGATGAAATACAGTATTTTTTCTATTCCTGATTCCTGATTCCTGATTCCTGATTCCTTATTTCTTATTCCCTGTTACCTGTTACCTGTTGCCAAAAATCTAAAACTTATGTATCTCACCAAGAGCGATAAATGCTATATTATTATTTGCGAGTTGGTAATTTATTTTTTATTATATAAAAGCCTGAAAATTGAGATAGCAGAAGGTATAATTTCTGATATTAAACACGAAAAATAATACTACAGTTATTTTACAAAAACTCCTCCTTGAGCCAGAAATTAAAAAAGTAATTTTAGATGAAATACGAAATACAAGTAATTATGCTATCTACCCACACTCTCCACACAGATAATACTCCCGTTCGAGCATCCGTAGCAAACATTAACCTATTTTATATTAGGTTTCCTTGTTGATTTTTTCTAATTCAAATCAAATAGGGTACTTAATCTGTACCCTACTAAGTAGGTCGGCATAAATAAACGCATAATGTGGGCAATGCGCGCAGTCAGCTAAAACCTTTAGACAAAGACACTTATAGGCATTGCCCACCCAACAACTGTTTGACCTTTAATTATGCCCACCTACTAATACTGTTTTACTAAAGTCAGAAGTGATATTTTAGAGACTTGAAATCTCAATTTTACAGTAATTTTAACTGATTATTTCACTTCATAACTTACCAACTATTTGTGACATTTTTTAAGTGAATTGGTATAACTAATCGCTACAGATTAATAATTTCTACCTCTTCTAAATTCTCCGCCGGAGTAAATCCAAATACGCGGGAATAAAAGTAAAATTCTCCGTCTAAAGCACGTTTAATATTCTCTGAACGGCGGAATCCATGTTGCTCTCCTTCAAAACAAACATAAGCAACTGGTAATCCTTTTTGCTTGAGAACTTCTACCATTTTTTCTGCTTGGTTTGGAGGCACAACTTTATCCTCTGAACCTTGGAAAAAAATCACAGGACAAGAAAGACTCTCAGCAAAATGAATAGGCGATCGCTGTATATAAATCTCTTTTTTTTCCGGATAAGGACCGATTAATTCATCTAAATAACGAGATTCAAACTTATGAGTATCTGTCGCCAAAGCCTCTAAATCACTAACTCCATAATAACTAGCTCCTGCCTTAAATACATCCTTAAAAGTTAACGCACATAAAGTCGTATAACCTCCGGCACTACCGCCAGAAATTGCCATGCGATTACCATCTACTAAACCTTTTTCCGCTAAATATTTTGCCCCATTAGCACAGTCATCAACATCAACAATACCCCAGTTATTTTTGAGTCTTTCACGATATTCTCTGCCATAACCTGTGCTACCTCCATAATTAACATCAAGTAGGGCATAACCACGACTTGTCCAATACTGAATTTTTAAACTTAAACTACTAGAAGTTGCGGAAGTCGGACCACCATGACTTTTAACTAAAAGAGGCGGTTTTTCTGTTGGCTTTGCTGTGTAATCTTGATTTTTTGGTGGGTAGAATAAACCATAAGAAGTATTGCCATTTGCTGTCGGAAATTCTATAGGTTCAGGAATTGATAAATAACCTGAATCAACCTCTACATCTGTAGAACGTTTTAAGACTTCAATTTCACCTGTAGACAGATTTACTTGGATAACTGAAGTGGGTTCTGTCGGTGAACTGCCGAGAAAACAAACTCGCTTTCCTTGTGCTTTTAAACAACCAAAAGAATTGTATGGTGTTTCGAGTTGCTGTAAGTGTTTTTTTGTAGTATTAAGAGTCGCTAAATTCCAAGTTCCATTCTGGGTAAAAGTGCAGATAACTTTATTAGTTGAAGTAAAAGCATAAGTAGACATTCCAAATACCCATTGTGGCATTCCAAACTCTGCATTTAATGGATATAATGGCTCCACATTTGCTTTTTCTGTAATACCAGGAACCCGGTAAAGATTCCACCATTTAGAGCGATCGCTGGCAAAACATAACATTCCATCTGGCGACCATTGAGGTTGAAAAATTGACTCTTCTTTGCCACCCGCAACTAATTTAGTTTCACTTAATAAACCATCTGTATTAATCTGAGCTACCCATAACTCGGTACCATCCCAAGGCATATTCGGATGCTCCCAACTGATCCAGCAAAGTTGAGAGCCATCAGGGCTGAGATGTGGTGAGGCATAAAAATCTTTTCCCTCAGCTAATATCTGGATATCTTCCCCATTTTTGAGGTTAATGCTAACTATTCTATTTATGGGTTCGCCACCTGCAGTATGATCTTCCTGAATACAAATTAGGCGATCGCGCCGTTTATCCATCATCCCATCAGCATAACGGAGGTTTGCCTCTGGAGTTAAAGGTTGGGGTTCGGTATCTGGTGTTTGGCGGTAGAGACGTTGGTCGGCAAAATTAGAAAAATAAATCGTACCATCTGCCACCAGGAAAGAGCCACCGCCATATTCATGGACGCGGGTACGCACATTAAAAGGTGGGGGCGTGATGTCGCTTATCTGTCCATCAGGTGTACGTCTTACAATTACACTCCGTCCGCCTTCAGAAGGTCGCCCTTCCAGCCAATACACATCTTCACCATCAAGGGCTATACTACCAAGTCCAATTGTTCCTGCCACAATTAGGTCAGTAGTGATGGGAGATTTCCAAGAACCATAGGGTGCGATTTCTGTCATAATTAAACTTAAAATTATAGAGTAATCTTTTAATATTCATTGTGCCACTGTAAATTCTAAAGTGCTCAATCTGCGGTGACATCTTAAGAATTAATCTTTTATTATGTATTTTGTGACACAAATGCAGGTTTTGCATATATTTTGCATATACAGGAGTAACTCCGCAACTGTAGTTGTGGGGTGCGTTGCAACGTACCATAAACAATAGCCATAGTACAACAGAGAATTTTTTGCAAGTCCTGATCGAGATATGTAAGTCATATTTGAGTACGGATATTCGATGGAAGATCCCTACTATCCTTGTATTTGTATTCAAAACTCCTGTGTTGCCCTTGCTCCATTTGCCAATTTCCCCTAGTCAGATAAAATCCAGTTATACAGTTATCGCACTCGCGCTTCTTTCCTAAAATGTAGACCTTTCAAGTAATATCCCTGAAAATTCCCACCGTTCATATTCTTCCCGGTCTCCCGTACTCCTGTAGGCGCGCTTCCCGCATCGCCCCTAGGACTGACTCCTCAATCATACGATAACGCCCTTAGCCGGATTATATATCACTGCCATTCCCCCTGCAACGTAAACGCCCCCCAATAATACCGACTATTGCTCCCCTCCTCCTGCCACATCTGCAACTGCGCCGCCCGCAACGCCTCCACCGGAGATAACCCCTGCTCCAACATTCCCTGATAAAACTGCGACATTAACTGTGCCGTCGCAGCATCATCCACCAACCACAACGAACCTACAACCCGCTTTGCCCCTGCATACATAAATCCTCTTGTCAACCCTACCAAACCCTCTCCTTTAATATTTTTTCCCCACGCCGTCTTACAAGCACTCAATACTACCATCTCGGCTGGCAAGTTCAGATTAAAAATATCATTCAGTCGTAGAAAACCGTTTTGCCAGTTACCATTTTTATCTACCAATGACATGACAATACCTGATAATTCTGGTTGCTGACTGTTGGCAAAACCGTGGGTGGCAAAATGTACTATCTGATATTGGGCTAATTCCTGACTGGTAGCTGTTTCTCGGTCAGCCTCAAAATCAAAAGTATGGGTGCGTTCGTTTTCGGGTAATATTGCTAAAATTGCTTCTGCTTCTTTGCGAGTACCTGGGAGTCGATCCCATTTAATACCCGCATCTCTGGCAGACCTGTCTAATTGTTGCGCCTCCAGAGGTAAACCACGACTGCTGGTTTCTGAGGTAGATATTGTGGTGGTTTTACCTGTGACTCTGGCATCATCAGGGCTAAATACTGGGTCGGCAATAATAGCAACTTTTTTCGGGGCAAGTTTCCGAGATATTATTGTGCCATTGCGGATATTTGCAATAGTAGTAGCTGAGGGTAAATTAACTATTTCGTGGTTGACTATTCAAGGTTGATAACCATCACTTTCTGTGGTAGTGCCTGGAATTGATAAGGCAGAAAAAGGAATGTATTGTAAGAAGCCATCCGCAACTATTAATAAACGTTTTTTGTTTAATTGATCGGCAACAGGTTTAAGAATAATTTCCGTCAGAGCATCGGCTGCACTATCAACTTTTGTTATGTCATTACGCTTCCGTGGGTTTGTTATTGTCGCCATCAACTCTATAGCAGCAGTTTTAATTTCTGCTTGGGATGGGAGTTGATAACTGTTGATGCTGTCCTTGGTTATTGCCCACAAATAACTGACATTTTCACCCACAGAATATTGTAGGAGTAAGGTATCGTCATCTAATACCTGTTGTTGCACTTCCTTGAGAGTGAGGGGTTGGGGTTGGGTTAGGGCTGCATAGTTGGGGCTGGTGGCACGAATTTTGTTGCGTAACTGGTCGTATTCATCTATGAGTTTGTCTCTTGTTTGTTCGATGTTGGCTTTTTGTTCGGGGGTGTATTCTCCACTCATAAGTTCGATGCGTCGTTTTTCGATGGCATTGAGTTTTTGTTGCAGGTCTGTTTCTGCTGTTGCTAGTTGAGGGTCTATTCCTTGACGGATATCGACACTGGCTTCGTTGAGGAGTGAGAGGAGGGTACGGGCGCGACTGCGTTCGCTGGCGTGGAATGCTTTGGCATCGAAGCCTTGGTTTGGGTTTTGTTTGTGCAGTTGCATTAGCAGCTTGATGTAGAATTCGTATCTATTCTGCACGGTGACGAAGTACGATGTGCGGAGGTCAGTCGCGATGATTTTGGTGCGGAGGTCTTCGATTATTTCTAGGGATTTTTCGATGGAAGCTAGGCTTTCAGTGAGGTTGCCTTCGTCTCGTTTGAGCCAAGCGATATTATAAAGAGTGCCTGCTTCCCCTCCCCGATCCCCTACTTGCTCATATAGAGGTAATGCTTGCTCGTAGAAATTGAGTGCCTTTTGTTTTTCTCCTAATCTGTCGTAGACACAGCCAATATTATTGAGAGTGGCAGCTTCCCCTCCTTTATCGCCTACTTGCTTATATAGAGGTAATGCTTGCTCGTAGAAATCGAGTGCCTTTTGTTTTTCTCCTAAGTCATCGTAGACAGAGCCAATATTATTGAGAGTGGCAGCTTCCCCTCCTTTATCCCCTACTTGCTTATATAGAGGTAATGCTTGATTGAAGAAAGTCAGAGCAAGTTGTTTTTCTCCTAATCTGTCGTAGACAAATCCGATCCCAAGAAGTGTAACTGCTTCCCTACTCAAGTTGCCCGTTTTCCTAAATAGTAATAGTGCCTCTTCCCATTTAGCGATCGCCCCTCTCAGAGATTCTGCTGTAGCTTCTTTATACAGTTGCATTCCTTCCTGAAAGATTTTTTCTGCTTCAGCATCAGTGGGGTTTTGAGTCTTGTCTTCTGACTGTTGGGCTATTTTTTCCTCAGTGGGAGTTGCTATTGTTGGGGCAGATAGTGGTGGAATGCTACTAACTAAAGTTAAAGTCAATGAAGTACAACCCCCTAGTAATATCCTGTGAATTAATTGGTGATTTTTTGCCTTTGTCATTCTCAGAGCCATAGTCTTTTTTCTCCCTTTCTTGAGACCTACTAATATGATTGGATAATACCGTAATATATTTCCCGAAGCTAAACCGCTTATGCAACCTTCGATAATTTCTATGAGAAATATTTGCCAGCGGAGGTGTTGCCCATGTGCTGGATGATTGGATTGATTTTTCTCAAACTAAGGTGGGCGATGAGATTCGGTTAAATTGTCATTTTTATGTTTATCAGCCGCCTCGCCCTTTGGATGAGATTGAGGATAATATTAAGTCTTTGGAAGGGGATATTATACCAATTTGTTAAAGATATGGAAGAGCTTTATCCCCCCAAACCCCCCGGAAAGATAAAATTTATTCCTCTGGCTCCCCTCTTGGAAAGGGATAAAAAAGGGGGATTTAAGAATTCAGGTTTATGCCATAACTTTATTAAAATAAAATGGTATTAGACGAAGTGGTTTAAGGATAAAATAAAAATGTAGAGTTAGGATATTTTGAGGAGGGCTTTAACAATTTATGATGAAGGTTTGGAAAATATTTAGCTTTCGGCTGAGGTTCAAAAAAATGCTTTACAAAAAGCGAAAAACGGGTATTTCAACAATTAATAAGTAATAACTAATAATTAATAATTACCGAAAAATTGTGGTCTAAAGCCGACCCTTTTAAGGGGATAAAAAGCGGTCGCGCATGCTGGCGCACAACTACGCTCTTCGGCTGTCGCCGACATGTTTGCGGAGCATTCCGTAGGAAAAAGCAAAGCGAACCGTAGGGTGGGATGGCGTTTTGCTGGCGCAAAGCTTTCCTATCGGAATGCGGAGCAAACGCTAACGCGGAGCGACATGTAAAGCGGAGCGGCTCTGCACTCTTCGGGTCTCCTTTCCCTCCGGGACGCTCCGCGTTTTGCTCCGCAACATGTAAAACGTAGTTTTGCGAAGCGCAAACGCCATATCCAATCGACCAAGAAAAAAGAGAATATTCCTTATATCAAGCCTCTTACTTTCCTGCGGAATGCGGAGCTAACAGCTAGAGGTACTGATAACTGATAACTGAAATGACCTCTCCTTGAAAAGAAGAGGATTGACGAAAAAAAATATCTTTATTTCTTATTTATTTAAAAAAGAGACTTAAAGCTTTAATTATTCGGCAAATACAAGAGTTATTTTTTATCAAATAAAACTTATTATCTTGTTTTTCCTGGAAATAGTGTCTTTAAAACCCCAATAAAAGTACCATATAAATCTGTCAAGTTTTTTTTTAATTAATAATTACCTCTACTTAAAACGCATAATTTTGACAAAAATGATTTTTTTAAATTTCTTCTTTAAAGAAGAGGCTATTCAGTAAAAATCAAAATATAGATAAAAAATCTAAAACTCTTACTCCTTTCCTCCCTCTTTTTCAAGGGCGGTTGGGAGGTATGTTGTTCCCTCATGCTGTGGATATTTTTTACACAACCCAAATAGGATTGCTATATGTTATAACTGAAATTGTCTTTTATTATTTACAGATTAATCAATTGATGGAATATTTATCAACAATAAAAACCGCAGCTACTTCAGTTGTAAAAAATTCTCAGAATAAACCCTCTCCTGAATCTGTTGTCTCAGCACTTATTCAAACAGAAAAACAGTCCAAAAGCCAGAAAATAAGTTATCAAATAGAGCAACTATTCGGAAGTTGGAGACTATGTTTTATTACTGGTACAAAAAAGAGTAGGAAACGAGCCGGAATTGTTCTAGGAGCAGGACGTTATATTCCTAATTTTGTGAAAATTAAACTATCCTATTTTTCAAATACGAATATTTCTGAAACACAGGCAGAAAAAATGGAAATAGGTAGAGTTGAAAATACTGTGGAAGTTGGAGGTTTGAAATTATCTCTTTCCGGACCGATTAAATTTATGAATAAAAAGAATATTCTGGCTTTTAATTTTACAAAAATTACAGTCAATTTATTTGGAGTAAAATTCTATTCTGGATATATTCGAGGTGGTAAAGAAAGTGAAAATAAGTTTGCCACAGAAAGTGTAGGGAAGCAGGCATTTTTTGCCTATTTTTTGATTCAAGATACAGTTATTGCTGCTAGAGGGAGAGGCGGAGGATTAGCTATTTGGGGAAAAATATAAAACTCAAATAAGTAAATTCCTGCCATACTACTTTTTTCTCGGAATATAATTATTTATCTGACAAATATAGACAGCAAAAAAATAATCTGTCTAAAGATGCGCGATAAATAAAGAGTCTTCTCTGCTAAGATAGCAATCCTAAATGATTTTTGAAAAATTTAGATGTATTTATTTTGTCTTCTACCTACCACCTAACACCTACCACCTACCACCACCAAAAATTTATAACTGAAATAGGATTGCTATAATCGGCATTTAGTCAAATGGTATAATGTTAACTATGACTCAAGAAAACTGGTTAAAAACATTACAAAAAAATCGAGCGATCGCTGTTATCCGGGCAACCGAAATCGAAACAGGTTTACAAATGGCAAAAGCTGTCGCTGCTGGAGGTATCCGAATAATTGAAATTACCTGGAATAGCGATAAAGCAGCAGAATTAATTACCTTACTACAATCAGAATTACCCGAATGTACAATTGGTACTGGCACCTTATTAAACCTAGAAGAGTTACAAAAAGCACTCGAAATTGGTTGCCAATTTATCTTTACTCCTCATACCAATCCTGCTATGATTAATAAATCAGTATTAGCCGGAATTCCAATCATTCCTGGCGCTCTTTCTCCCACAGAAATCATTACTGCTTGGCAAGCAGGAGCTAGTTGTGTTAAAATCTTCCCAATCTCAGCAGTTGGAGGTGCAAATTATATTAAAAGTTTGCAAGGACCCCTAGGAAAAATTCCCCTAATTCCCACTGGTGGAGTAACCTTAGAAAATGCTAAAGAATTTATTACAGCAGGTGCAATAGGAGTAGGTTTATCAGGGCAATTATTTCCCAAACATTTGATAGCCACTCAAGACTGGGAAGGGATTTCTCAAATAGCTCAAACTCTTGTCAAACAATTCTCACCTGAATAAATAGTTATCATATTTTTGAGTCTAGGAACTAAAGTCAGTTTAAACCTAAATATTCATATTTAGGGATGAGTACAAAAATAATGTACCAGTGTCTAGCTCGATCGGTGGGCAAAATATTCTTTGGTGTATGTTTTAATTGAGTTGATATCTTCGTTTTGCCCATCCTACTCTAATCGGTAGTTTATTTCAACGCAAGTCCCTTACTAGGAACTAAAGTCAGTTTAAACCTAAATATTCATATTCACTAGATTTTTTCCTAGAACAAAAACCACCTCTAAATATCTGTTTTTATCGCACTATAGCAATCCTATTTCAGTTATAAATTTTTGGTGGTGGTAGGTGTTAAGTATTAGGTGGTAGGTAGAAGACAAAATAAATACATCTAAATTTTTCACAAATCATTTAGGATTGCTATATCTACCGAGCTTAATACCAAAATATAATTCATCTTAAAAGGTATAAAACATGAAAAAAATAGCTAGTTATAAATGGTTGCCTCAAACAGGAAAAATAGTTGCAACTACAGCACTCACAATAACCACATTTTTCTCCTGGTCAATACCAGCAAAAGCCAGCGAATTTCAAAATACAATAGCCTGGAGAATGGTTGAACTCCAAAAATCAGCCGAACGTTGGATTTCCATTGACTTATCAGAACAAAGATTAATTGCTTGGGAAGGAAACAAAGCAGTTTATGCCGTCATAGTTTCCACAGGCAAACAATCAACACCCACCCGCAAAGGCATTTTCAAAGTTCAAACAAAATACCCCGTTGCCAGAATGACCGGAGTAGACTACGATGTACCAGACGTTCCTTACACCATGTACTATGATGGAGGAATGGCTATTCATGGTGCTTACTGGCATAATTTGTTTGGTACGCCAGTCAGTCACGGTTGCACAAATGTTGCCGTTGACCATGCAAAATGGTTATTCGATTGGGCGTCGGTGGGAACTCCCGTAGTAGTACATGACTAGAAAAATATATGCGGATTCTTGCCATCGGAGACATTCACGGACATTCAGCAGCATTTGATGCACTTATTGCAGCAGTCAAACCAAAATTAGAAGATATTATTATTACTCTTGGTGACTATATAGATCGCGGCCCAGACTCCAAAGGCGTTATTAATCGTTTAATTGCACTCCATGAAACCGGGCAACTAGTAGCTTTGCGTGGCAACCATGAACTAATGATGTCGAGGTCTCGTGATTTTCCCCAAGAATATGAATCCCGTTGGCATAGATCCGGAGGCAAAGAAACCCTAGCTTCTTATTCCAAATCTGGTAAATCTCAGAAACTCAAACACATTCCTGACGAACACTGGCATTTTATTGAAAACGTCTGTGTAGACTGGTGGGAATCAGAGGAACATTTTTTTGTTCATGCCGGAGCAGATTCCCATATATCTTTAAACGAGCAATCAGAGTACAAGCTATTCTGGGAAAAACTAAATAACCCTATGCCTCACTTTTCTGGAAAAACAATGGTTTGCGGTCACACTAGTCAAAAAAGTGGTATACCGCTGAATATCGGTCACGCCATTTGTATCGACACTAGAGTTTATGGCGAAGGTTGGTTGAGTTGCTTGGATGTTATTAGTGGTAAAGTTTGGCAGGCGAATAAAAAAGGTAAATTAAGAACCGCATCAATTTCTGATTTTGAAACTCTTGAGTAAGTTAGCATAAATATTTTTTTTGAGATTATTATTTTTATCTCAACGTTGGTTGAAGACCCGCGCTCTCCATCCCCCTTTTTGTTCCCCCCTTTCAAAGGGGGGCTAGGGGGGATGGATGAAAACCAATCAATGTTGCGGTTCTTAAAATAATATACTATAGTTGACAATATAAGGCTGCTGGGCTAGCAGTGTCAGCGCCAGTCGCTCATGGGGGAGACCCCCTCTGGCGGCGCTGGCAAGTCTTTAGGAGCGCGCCTTTAGACCAAAAAGACGTTCAGCCTTGGAGGCAGGTGCTATGTTAGCGCAGCTCCTCTGTAAGAGGCAGCAGAAAGCCCCTATCAGTGATGGAGCTGGAATCCCGCGTTGTCGCGCTTTGCGCAACGTCGGGAGGATGTAAACTCATGTCCGCTTGAATACTTACAAATAACGATCGAGAAGTCAAGAGTAGGGGCAATTTTGGTGCACAATGAATGCTGCGCAAACATGAATTACCCCTACAGTAGGGAAAAAGGAGGAGGAAAAAGTTTTTTGTTTGCTGGCGCAAAACTGCGTTAACGCGTGCGTCAACGGAACAGATTTCTATCGCGCTATTATCCGGACATGATATAGCACTACGCAAATAGGGCGCGGACATTCCTCTATTTCCTGTTCCCTACTCCCTATTCCCTTTCCACTCAAACTTATTGTCCTAACTTTTGAACTGCTATATTACTATTTTTGATTCTAGACTCATCATACAACCTAGTACCGCTACACGAAAGTTAAAATTAATGGGTTCAAAAGTCAAAATATTGACTTGTAAGGCTTTTAATATTTTGTAACGGGTGGCTTATTTCCACCATCTTGCACTAGGTATATTTTTGTTGCACTTATACACTAATAGCTATAACTGCCAAGCTTAACAGGAAAAATAGAAAGCAAATGTCAATATCACTTAGTCGCCAAATCAAGGATAGAATTTTACGGAATTACTACTCGTTCCGAATTAAGTCAACAGCAGAGCCAAATAGGCTTGCCTTCAGACACTCACCCTATAAAGTGCTTCTTATCCTGAGTCACATGAGGTCTGGTTCTTCCCTTCTGACTCATTTACTAGTTGACAATCCTGAAATTGCAGGTTATGGTGAGACACATTTGTGCTACTCTTCAGAAGCTGACTTCAAGGAACTTTTGCTCAAGGTTTACTGGTCTATTAGGGGCTTGCGAATGGATCATACTTATGTTATGGATAAAATTCTTCATAACCAGAGGCTTCCAGAAATCAAAATCTTGCAATCAGAGTTTGTCAAAGTAATTTTTCTAGTTCGACAACCGACAACAACAATTGCCAGTTTACTGAAATTAAAGTCTCACTGGAGCTGGCAAAATGCAATTAGGTATTATTCTGGTCGCCTCGAAGCACTAGAGATGTATGCTCAAAGCATTAACGATCCACAAAGGAGTTTTTTCCTAACTTACAACAATCTAATTAATCAAACAGAGGATACTCTGCAAGCTCTCCAGAATTTTCTGGGTTTGCAGATGCCACTTTCGGAAAATTATCAGTTAACCCCTAAAACAGGGATGAAAGGTATCGGCGACTCGTCAGAAAATATTAAGGCTGGCAAGATTTTGCGTCGTCCGCAGTCATCAAATTTTGTGCTTTCAGAAGAGAGTTCTCAAGTTGGAACAATTGTGTTTGAGAGATGTTGCAATATACTGTCGCAATGCTGCCAAAAAATTGATTAGAAATATTGGGTATCAACTTCAGACAAGACAGTGGGCTGGGAACCAACCCATTGTCTAATAACAAATTCAAAAAAGGTATTTATAATCAAATCTTCTCTTATAAACGTTCAATGACCACCTCTTCTATGAAAATTTTACTATTGACTATTACCTACTATTTACAAGTATTCAGCCAAACATAATATTACATCTTAGTAAATCGGTGATTGATTCCTACAACTGAAAAATATTACTTCGCAGAAGTTGTAAAGCTGTAACAGTTAAACTTTTTTTCCTCTTTTTTATATATTTTTATTTCTCTGTTAGCTATTCTCTTTTATGAGAGTTTGGCAATATTTTGTGAAACAGGTATAAGTGCCAATAGTTGTTTACAGAACTTAATAGACAAAAAGTCGTAAATAAATATTTAGATATTTATGGCATACTACTACAATGATATTTTAAAGAGTACAAAGAGTAAATAGTCAAATTATTGAATGGATAATTTTTATGACTAACCACCTTAGTCCAATGCGCTTTGTGAGATTAATATTAATTGCCGTAGTCATTGCACTACTCGTGAGGATGGGTATTTCAGTGGCACCTTCTTATGCCCATCGGCCACATGATGTCGTCACACAAATCGAGGTATCACCAAACTATAAACAGGATCAGACAGTATTAATTGTTGTCAGAGGGAACCTATATCGCTCATCTAATGGAGGTACTTCATGGCAGCGTATTACTCAAGGTTTAGATAATTCTAGTTCAATCGCAGACTTGGAATTGAGTCAGCAAAATGATGATCTAGCTTTTCTGGGAACAACTGGAGATGGCATTTACCGATCGTCAGATAAGGGATTTACTTGGGAAAAAATAAGTGCCGATCTAGATGAAGTTGCTATCCAGCAAATTGTCGTTTCTCCAGCCTCATCAAAGATTGTACTGGCGGTAAGTATGTCTAATGTACTCTACCTTACCCGAAATGCAGGAAATTCTTGGCAAAAGGTCTTAGAAAGCGATCGCCCCATCGAAGCCCTTAGTTTTTCTGATAATGGCCAATTAGCTGTTGCTGTCAATCAGAAACAACTTTTGATCTCTGGTGATGGTGGAGAAACTTGGCAGGTGAGCGATCGCGTAAAATCTGGCCTTCCCCTAGATAGTCCGGTTGTTGCCATTGAGTCTACGATCGGTGATTCTTTAGCTTCAATGTTGCTTGCTACTGAAACCCAAGGAATTTTTCAAACTTCTAACCAAGGCAAAACTTGGACACAACTCACCGACCCAATCGCAAATGAGATTGTTGAAGCTTTTAAGATTCTTCCAGACTCACAAAACAATATTCAACTATTTGTTTCTACAGCAAATACCGGGTTGTTTTACTGGGATGGTCAAAAGTGGGAGTCTAGAACTGAAGGACTCAAAACCGATGGTCAAGCTCAAAAGATGAAGCAGGCTAACTTTACTGAGTTGGAGTTCTCTCCAGATGGTAGTGTGAGTTTCCTGGGGGGTTTTGATGGTTTGTTCAAGTCTGAGGACCGGGGAAAAAAATGGCAAGATATAGAGACCTTAGCAAGAGGTACGGTTGTTGCACTCGGAGTGTGGAATGATTCAACTCTAGCTACTGTAGACTATGTGGGAAACATTAATATTAGTAACGATGGCGGTAAAACTTGGAAGGTTTCTCAAAATGGTCTAGAAGTACCCTGGTTTACTGGTAATTTCAACAAAGTAAAACCAAATGACGATCCCCGTCGCTACTTTGATATTACTTTTTCTCCAAACTATGAGACCGATAAAACACTATGGGCAACATTACTGTGGACTAAGGTAGCAAGAAGCGAGGATGGGGGTATCTCCTGGTCTGTTCTCCCTTTGCCTAGGGAAGAGCGTGGACTCACAATTGTTGCTTCTCCAGACTTCTCAAATGATCGGACTGTCTACATCGCAACTCAGAGGGGTAATATCTATATTTCCCAAAATGGGGGCAAAAATTTTGAGCTAATCGGTCAAGTTCCATCCCTCCGAGGCAACTATGGTTCATCTATTGCTATATCCCCTAATTTTGCCAGCGATCGTACCCTTTATGTGACTGGAGATCGAGGAATTTACAAAAGCACTGATGTTGGAAAAAACTGGGAAGGAATAACTGAAAATACAGCCTTAGCTAAAGCTGGAAAAATGCAGATTGTTATTTCCCCTGATTTTGCAAATGATGGAACTTTATTTGTCACTACCAATAACCAAGGTCTTTTTCAATCACTAGATGGAGGGAAAACTTGGAATCAGCAGCGCAAAATTCCTGGATTAGATACTAAATTATCAGGGTTGGCAGCCATCGCTATTTCACCAAACTATAAGAACGATCAAACAATTTTGTTGGGTGTATTAGGTATTGGGTTATATAAAAGTGAAAATGGAGGGCAATCTTTTGCACAAATTGCAGATGCTTCGTTGCCCCTATCAAGAATAACGAACGTACCTTCCTCAGGAAAACCGATCGTTTTTTCGCCCAACTATGTGAATGACAAGACTATCTACAGGTTTGGTTCAGCTAGTGCTGAAATTTTTAAATCAATAGATTCTGGAAAGACCTGGGAAGTCCTAGCTATTCAAGATTCCGAATCAATAGGAACGGCAGGCCCTCTAAGCTATGTTCGGCTAGTTTTATATGTCTATCGAGGGTTAATTAAAAGAATTTTAGTTGCAACAGTGGCAGGGGTTATTCTCTACCTAATATTACGATTTTTCAATCGTCATGGTCTTCTTTCTTTCCACTTAGCTCAAGTTCACAGATATCGGCAAAATGAACCATTAGTACCAATTAGTTGGAAGGTTTTGATTGTTGTTTTACTGGTGTTGCGCCTCTTTTTCTCCTTCGCAAACTTAGATCGAAAGCCCTATAATGCTGACGAGGTTAGAGGTTTTTATCGAATTGCAGGTTATACTCGGTCTGAAATTGTTGAAGAAGTTTTTAATGGAGAAATTGTTACTGCCGAGAAGATTCTCACCTATCAAGTTCCAACATCGGCCAAGGGCTTACCAGACACTCTATCTGCACTAGGCGGTAATCCAGAACATACCCCTTTGTACTATATTCTATCTCGTTTTGTAATTTCAATTTTCAACGATCCTTTTGCCGCCAGATTTTTATCCATAATATTTGGGTTAGCTTGTTTGCCTGCTGTTTATTGGCTTTGCTATGAGCTTTTTGGGTCGCGCTCTGTAGGATGGATTACAGTTGGACTAATCAGCGTTTCACCCTATCAAATTCTGCTATCTCAGGGAGCACGGGAGTACAGTCTATGGGGACTTGCAATTTTAATTTCTACCACTGCATTTTTATATGCCTTGAGAAAAAATAACAAACTTAGCTGGGTAATTTGCACCTTAGCTTTGATATTCGGCCTTTATTCACACCTGTTTTTTGTATTTGTTGCTTTTGGTTATGGTTTGTATTTAGCTTCTCTAGGTCTCAGGCAAGCTAAAGTTTACTTAGTTCCATTTCTTATCAGCATATCAGTTGCTTTCTTGGGATTTTTACCTTGGATACTCATTGTTTTTATAAATATCGGTGAAATTCAAAAAAAGACTCAGTGGGTTAGTAGTAGAAACTCCAATATTTCTATTTTGCTCAGGGGTTTGCTCGTGAGCTTACGCAATTCTTTTTTAGACTGGAATAATTCAATACCAAGAATAGAGTCCTATTCTAGTTATTTAATCTTTGGCCTTGTTGTTGTATCTCTATACTTTTTGATTCGATTTACACCTAGGAAAGTTTGGTCTCTAGTGGTTATATCAATTGTATTGACACCTCTAGTTCTGACTATTACCGACCTACTTTTAGGCGGTGGACGCTCTCTGCAATCTAGATATCTACTTCCTTCTGTATTGTTCGCGGAAATTGCCGTTGCCTACTTCTTGACTAAATGTATTGTATTTTCATTGTACGCTGGGGAAAAATTCTTTTGGAGACTTACATATTTAGTAATAGTTTTGGTTGGAGTGCTCTCGGCTATAGCGATCGCTCAAACACCAACTTGGGATTACCTAGATCAAGGCACAACAGCAAATGCATTAAATTTGAAGATAGCGCCACTAATCAATGCTGCTAACCGTCCGGTTGTAATTAGTGATGCTCCCCATAGTTTCCTCTTAGGTCTTAGTCATTTGACAGATAAAGATGTTGAATTTCAACTTTTAAATGATGTTGAGGCTAGTGAATTTTCACGTTATTTTAATATATCGAATCTACTAATGAACAAGTATGATGAAATATTTATATATCTTCCAGATAAGCAGTTTAAGTCTTTTCTAGAAGATGAACAAGGAGTAAAATTAGAGTCTGTATTGGGTAAAAAGTTATATCAAGCTGTTTCTAACTAGATGTAAGATTATATTCCCTTGAATACTTAATAAATAACGACGGAGGAGTCGGAAGAGAAGGAGAATTTTTTTTAATCACTCATTAAAAGGAATATAATCTTATACCAAGCATGATAAATATTTGCTACAAATAGCTAGATTATTTCTTAGGAATTACGCTCTTCAGTTTGTTTTGAGAAACTTTGTAAAACTATGGAGACTAGATTAATGCACCCTTATAATTGTTCCTTATGTATGCTAACAGCACGTACAGATATCCCTTACATGATGCACACCATCCCTCATTTAGTGCGGATGAGTAATTTTCCATTCACTGAAGTAGTCCTAGCAATAGATACCGCTCCATTGTCTGGGGATAAGGTCATGCGTCCTGGTATTGGTACAATTAGTCAGCTAAGAGATTACTGTAATAAGTTGATAAATGATGGTGTAGTTAATCGCGTGGTTGATTTTAACTACTCCCAAGCTTATCGGGAAAAAGTGTATCAAAAACACTTTGGTAGCGCCATAAGAAACACTCATAACTACAAAGGTTATCCCATACTAGGAACAATTTTTCATATAGAATTGACCCAAAGTGAGTATATGCTTCACTACGACAATGATATGTTACTTTATCAAAAACCTGATTATAGCTGGATAGACGAAGGTGTTAAGTTGATGCAAGAACACCCAGAAATAATTGCTGTTAGACCACTGACAGGGCCACCAATGAAAGATGGTACTTTCTATCAACAAACACCTGACGGGACAAATCAAACTAGAGGATTCTATAAGTTCAAGTTTTTAAGTAGTAGGGTTTACCTAATTAATCGTAAACGCTTTGATAAGTTGCTACCCTTACGAATTTTGTGGCGTTCTTACCGAAGAAAATATATGAATTATTTACCTTTAGGGATGAAAACGCTACTAAATAATATCACTGGTAAAGGAAAGTTAGGTTCTTGGGAAGTTATGGTGTCTAATAAACTAGAGACAACAGAGTATGTACGGGCAGTTATGGATTCTCCCAACGCATGGACAATTCATCCAAAAGACCGAAGTCAAGAATTTTTTGGAGCTTTGCCAAAAATTATCGAAAAAATAGAACTGGGAGAGTATCCTCCTGAACAAGCTGGACATTACGATCTGGAGTTAAAATACTGGCTTTAGCAAGGGAAGGAAGCTACGTTCTTCAATCACAGCTAAACCTGAAATAATGTGGGAGAAAGTTAGCCAGGTGGATTTATCCCCTGGTAGAATAGTGACAAACGGACGGGGCTGATAAAGTGCCAGGTTCCGCACACAGCCCCTCGATTTATCCCGTCGCTACTCTAGAGACCTATTGCAGCATTTTAGCTCTGTCTGCCCACTATTAGAGGTGCAATTCCTTGACTTTTAACTCAACTGCACCACAGCCTGCTCATATACCAACATTTCATTAGTCAACAAATCTTCCACCGTAACACGCAGAAACCTAGACTCATCCACCCAAAACAAAACCTTAATCCGATCGCTACCCGGATTTCCCAATGGATTCAACTTCGCAATACTCCTACCTTCGGAAGTATCATTCAAAGGCTGCACCGCAGTTTGTTCCCCAGTGATTTTCCGAGTAATCAGGCGATCGCCATCAAAATAAACCTCAGTCCCCCCAGACTCAGCCCCCAACTCACCCAAAACCAACTCTATACTAGGCTGACTATTCACCGAAGCACCTAAAACCAACTCCACTGGTAGACTCATCGGATAAGGTTGCCCCGACTTAATCAAAGGATGCCAACTATGACCTTTTTTCCGTCTATCCCAATAGCGGATACCATAACTGTGATACAAAAAATCCTTAACCTCAACCCCTTGAGTTAACTGCAATGCTCCTTGAGAAATTGCCTCGAAAGGTTTTTCACAACGAATTTTTGCAGCATCAAAATATTGTTCCACCCACCTCTGCACTGCCGGAATTTTTACTGTACCTCCCACCAGCAAAACAGCATCAATATCAGCAGATTCTATTCCTTGTCTTCTTGCCTGCTGTAAAACCTGATTCATCGACTCATCCAGACTGGCAAAAAATCCTTGTTGAGCGAGAATATTCTCAAAGCCATCTCGCCCCAACTCTAACTGATAAGTTTCTAAAGTTTCATCATCAAAAAATACCTCCGTTGCCTGTTGTTGTAAAGATAACTGAATCTTCAGCTTTTCTGCCAGACGATTAGTTAAAGGTGTTTTTTCTATACCTTGATTTTGAGCAAAATAATCAACCAACCAATTATCAATATCCGAACCACCTAAATTTTGCCCAGACTTTGCTAAAACTCTCGCAGTTTTTGCCTTCTGATTTGAACTTTCACTCAGTAACTTTTCACCCCACTTGAGAATAAAACCCAAAGGTTGTTTCTTCGCCGAACTATCCAACCGTACCAAAGATAAATCAAGAGTACCCCCACCAAAATCAATCACTAATAGAATTTCTGCCTCTGCCATACCATAACCCAAAGCTGCAGCAGTAGGTTCATCAATCATTCGTACTTGTTCTACTTGAAGAGACTGACAGACCTGACCCAACCAATGACGATAAGCTTCAAAACTGTCTACCGGAACGGTAAAAATTAAAGATTCCACTGGCAATGGCACTTTCCGAATGTTTGCCACAACTTCTTTGAGGAATAGTTCTCCCACTTGTTCAAAAGAGACCACCTGACCATCAAGCTCTGGCAAAAATCCTTTGATATCTGTGCCAATTCCTCGTTTAAAGTTCCGGAAAAATCTTGGGTTTGTATTGACATCGTAACCTCTATCCCTGACTTGCTGGCCAACTACCACTTTTTTTTGAGTAGCATCCTCTATATATAGGAGGCTAGGGATGAGAGGTGGATTTTGTCCAGATATGATTGACAAACCTGGTAATTTAACAATTTCAGGCTGTTGAGTTGTTTGATTCCAACGGGAAATTACCGTGTTACTTGTTCCGAAGTCTATTGCGATCGCCATTCAGCTATCCAATCAAATATGCCATATTCATGGGCATTATATTATATATTAGCCTAATGTATCAATTTGAGGCTATAAGTTATGGGCCAACTACTAGCGACCTTGAAGCCAATCTTCGCCACCTGGTAATTGAGCTAAATGTTCATCGATGATATTTGGTAAATTCCTAAGTTTATAAACATAAGTCAGAGCTAGCAATTCTTGAGCAGTTTGAATTAGCTGGGTTTTATCTATCATTTGTGAGAGTTGAGATGGTCTTAATTTACCGCCTTGAATTTCTATACTTGCAGGACGAATAGCCTCCTCTAAGGCATCTTCCAGGTAAGGCTGCCATTCATCTTTTTTTATGTAATAGGAAGTCTTATTATCTTTGAGATTCAGTTTTTGAATTTGTAATAGGGAATCAGAAATTGAAGCTACCCAAGAGTTTGTCAAACGCTTTTCTATTTGATTTTTGAGCAAATGAATTAACATTCTAACTAGAAACGAGTCAATATTTCGTAAGATTGCTTGTTTACTCATTCCCTCAAGTTCATCTATTATTTCTAAGGCATCCTCATAACGTTCCTCCAGAATACTATTTCTCAGGTCTATGAGTTCCTGTGTCATAAATCTTTTCCTTGAGCAGTTAAATTAATTTCAGTTTTACTTGTGCAAAAGTTGATTGCGATAGCTTCGCTGTCCCGGAGGCAAATCGCCATTCAATCTAATTAAACAGAAAGTTAACCTCTTATTTTAGCATTTAATCAAAATCAGTTATAGCCAAGCTCAAAAGTCAAAAGTAAGATTGTTTCTGTGACTAAGTTTGAGAATTTGAGAAGGTCCTAACAATCCTGTCTACTGCTATAACTTAATTTCTACTTTAAATGATAAATTGTATCTCTCTATGGATAGAGATAAAAATTATTATACAAAAAATATACCTTTCAGACTTTTCCGCGAGCTAGAGTTATATGCTCAAATCGGCAATTTTGTCTATACAAATAAAATTAGACATTCTTATAATGAACAGAAAAAATAATTAATAATTTAAACAATAACAACACCTCTATATAATAAACTCAAGAATTAAAAACAGCTAAAACAGCTACAGCATGATAATATATCTAAGAGTGTGGCCAAATAAGGCAACGTCAAACTGGTAAGACTGGGCATCATTTTCCAGCCAGAGCTTGCAATTGGCTTTAATACTGAAAAGCAGTTAAGAAAGGAAGAACATCATGTCTTACGAACAACCAGCATTACCTTACGCAAAGAGCGCTCTTGCACCTTATATATCAGAGCAAACATTAGAATTTCACTACGGCAAGCATCATGCCTCCTATGTGACCAAGTACAACAACATGGTCCAAGGCACAGAATACGATAGCAAGCCAATTGAAGAAGTAATCAAAGCCGTCTATGGTGACTCATCAAAAATGGGCATCTTCAACAATGCAGCCCAGGCTTGGAATCACAGCTTTTACTGGAATTGCATGAAGTCTGGTGGTGGCGGTACCCCAACAGGCGCTTTAGCTGATAAAATCAATGCTGACTTTGGTAGCTTTGATAAATTCAAAGAAGAATTCAAAACCGCAGGCACGGGTCAGTTTGGTAGTGGCTGGGCCTGGCTAGTATTAGATAATGGCACTCTGAAAGTGACCAAAACTTTGAATGCAGAAAACCCACTTCATAACGGACAAACTCCCCTCTTAACAATGGATGTGTGGGAGCACGCTTATTATCTAGATTACCAAAATAAGCGTCCTGATTACGTTCAGACTTTCTTAGACAGCTTAGTTAACTGGGACTTTGTAGCTGCTAATTATCAAGCTGCTGCCTAAATTTCTCCGATCCTCTCGGCACAAACAAACAGTCACGACTTGCCTCGTGGCTGTTTATGAATAAAAATAATGTTTAGCAAGCCATAAGCCATATTGTTAATCAACCTCAAGGAAAACTTATGCCATTTTCAATTGATACAGCCCGTAATATCTTCCCCAATACTTTATCTGCTGATGCAGTGCCAGCAACAATTGCCAGATTCAGTCAGCTAAGTGCCGAAGACCAACTGGCTCTAATTTGGTTTGCCTACCTGGAAATGGGTAAAAGCATCACAATTGCTGCTCCAGGAGCTGCCAATATGCAGCTTGCAGAAAGAACGATGAATGACATTAAGAACATGAGTTTCCAGGAGCAAACCCAGGTAATGTGTGACTTGGCCAACCGTGCCGATACTGAGATGTGCCGTACATACGGCACCTGGTCTCCCAATATTAAGTTAGGTTTTTGGTATCAACTTGGTGAATGGATGAATCAGGGAATTGTTGCCCCAATTCCAGAGGGTTATAAACTTTCTGCAAATGCTACAGCCGTGTTGACAACTATTAAAGGATTAGATCCTGGTCAGCAAATCACAGTTTTGCGAAATTCTGTAGTTGACATGGGACTTGATGTCAAAAACTTGGGCAAGTATACCCGAGTTTCTGAACCAGTTGTTGCTCCGAAAGATATGGCACAGCGAAGTAAGGTAACAATTCAAGGTGTTGATAATCCTACAATTTTGAGTTATATGAATAACTTGAATGCCAATGACTTTAGTGCACTGATTGAGTTATTTACTCCTGATGGTGGACTTCAACCTCCTTTCCGCAGACCAGTTGTGGGCAAAGATGCTGTTTTACGTTTCTTTCAAGAAGAATGCCAGAATCTCAAGTTAATTCCAGAGCAGGGAATTTCTGAACCTGCGGACGATGGTTATACCCAGATTAAGGTTACTGGTAAATGCCAAACTCCCTGGTTTGGTGCTGGTGTGGGTATGAATCTTGCTTGGAGATTTTTACTTAATCCTGAAGGTAAGATTTTCTTTGTGGCGATCGATTTACTGGCTTCTCCCAAGGAGTTGTTAAATTTGGCTCGCTAGAAATATTCTAGTGTCGCGCTATGGGAAAGTCAAAAGTATTGATTGGTCAAGCTTTTGAGATTTTATTTCAGCCAAGCTGTACTAGTCAAGATTAATCTTTAATATGATTTTAATAGAGCGCTCTTAATAGTGGGGTGCTCTATTATTTTAGTTGCAGATATCAGGTACTATATGTTATTATTAATAATTACATAAATTTAGATAATCATACAGATTTTACGATTGATGATGCAATTAATTGATACTGATTGGTCTGAGACAGAAAAAAAGATCGCTAATATAGCCTTAGAGAAAGCTAAAGAGCGAGAAATCAATGCCTTGATTGAAGTAGTTCGACAACAGTCAAGTGAGATTAGTAAACTTGATGACTTATGGCATCTACACGATTTTTTGAGTGCTAGAAGATACGACATAGACGGTAAGTATGACTCTAGAAATTCAACTGTCATTTTTGCTCTTGCTGGCTTGGTCAAAGAGGGATGGTTACATCTTGATGAACTTGATGGTCTCGACCGAGGCAAGATTACTAAAGTTTCTGCTATGACTCGTATTGTTTAATTTGTAATCTGCCTAAAGGGCGGGTTTTGAAATGAGTTGAGGTTTCCCTTAGCCTAGCCGAAACCCGTCCCTACTTGTGGTAGGTGTAATATAAATCCGACTCTCCCTACTATACTTATATAGGGAATGCTCTTAAAAATATTATGAGTGAGGGTAGGAGTACCGAGTCAGGAGTCAGTACGGGCAATTTCCTACGGAATCCTGCGCAAACATAAATTGCCCGTACAGAAGAAATGGGAATTAATTAGGAGGTAGGAGTCAGAATTGTCGATCATGATTTTTCTGTCTTTGTTTGCCCAAAATGCTCTCCATGCATGACCTTGAGCGACCGAAAAGCTTGCACTTTTTTTCAGGTAAAAAGGCTTTAGGCTTTATCTGTTAATGCTTTTAGAGTAGAGCGGCAAGCCCTATATAGAATCCGATTATATAATATATGTAAAATCAAATCTGTTTAATAGCGATATAGAAAAAAGCTATCCTACTATCTCCCCATTTTCTCCATCTCCCAATCTCCCCCAACTATATAATAAGTATTCAACCGGATATGATATTATTCCCCCACTATCAGCGTCTTTTCTACTCCAAAACTTTCCCCAAAACTCAGTTTTAATTCTCTGGCAATAACTTTGGTAAAACCTGATCGCAACAAAATAATGTTCCTGCTGCGACACATATGGGAATACCAACAAAATTTATGATCGGGATAGTAATTAAGGCTTGACAAATTAACCCAAAAGTGGCACTTGCTGGCAAACTACGACGCACCAAGCTTAACTTCTGGCGAAACTTTAATTTCCGCCTTTCCAAAGGTCCATCAAAAAAGTCCAAGCAGACAATAGAAGTTGTTAAAGCCACCCCACCAATAGTTGCCACCACAGACCCACCAGGCACAAAATTTAATAGCAGTATTGGTAAGCCTATTACCAGTAATAAAGCAATTTTTTTCAGTTCAAAAAGTATCGCTCGCAAAATATCTCTAAAAAATCCGAATAAACTAATTGGAGCTTCTGGCAATGTACCAGTTCTAAATTTTTCTAACTGTTCGGAAAGTTGACCATAAAAAGGCGAACCAAGAATCGCTCCAAACTGTACTAACAAAAATCCAATTATTAGTAACAGTACGGCAAAAAGGATTATTTGTAAAACCCAACCCAAAGCATTATCTAAATAACTAAGAAAGTTCAACCAGTTTGGCAAGTCAGCAATAAAAGCATCAAAGCGGAGAGATAAATTAGTAAAAATAGCTTTGACTAAATCAATTCCAGGCATCAGTAAACCAACATATAGAAAAATACCAACAACAATATTAATCAAAATCGGAATAATTATATAACCGATTAATCTCGGATTTTTCAGAAATATGATTAAAGCACGAAAATGGTAAGTTGCCCCTGCGACTAATCCGGCGGGAGCTTCAAATATAGATATGATTGATTTTGAGTTTT
>JBARXI010000215.1:0-15132 GCA_049647275.1 Microcoleaceae cyanobacterium | reverse complement strand
TAGTGGTTCTTGGAATGGTGAAACTGTTGCTTTAGAGAACTTCCGAGTCAATTCGATTGATATTGATGGTAGTGGTTTAGAATTCGTTGAATATGGTGGTTTTTCTTCCTTTGAGGTAGCTCAAAATACAGTTCTAGTACTTGAAGCTGGTGGAGGAGATCGAATTCGATTTACTGGTAATGGTAATTACAATGGTTTAATCGTCAACGAAATAGGTCGTGTCCAAACTGAATTTGAGACAGCGGTTAATTCCTTTGAAATTACCATGGGGCTGACTGGAGTAAGTAATAGTGCTCGACTATTTGGTTCTAACTTCGCGACTATTGGTTTTAATAATTCTACTGAAGAATTTGTTTCTCCCACAGTTGAAACCCAGACTACCACAGACAGAACACCCACTCTAGCGGGTACGATTGGTACGCAAGCACTTGCAGTGGAAGAGACTGTCACCGTTACTGTCAATGGTATTACATATACAGATGGGGATGGAAATTTAACGGTTACGGGTACGAATTGGACACTCAATATTCCTGATACCAATACTTTAACTCCTAATGTATACGAAGTGGTCGTCAGTCGAATCTATGACGGAGATAATTATACTTTCTCTAACAGTGACCTGACTTTTGTAGATGCAAGTACAGAAGAGTTAACAGTTATTAATCAATCTCCCATAGCAGACGACGAAACCTTCACCATCGACGAAGACTCTGCACCAGTCACCATCGACCTCTTAGACGGAGACACCGACCTCGACGGCGACACCCTCAGTGTGAAATCAATTAATGGCACAGAGCTAACAGGAGAAGAGCAAGACATCCCCGTAGAAAACGGCACAGTCAACGTCGCCCCAGACGGCACAGTCACCTTTACCCCAGACCCAGAATACAACGGACCTGTTAACTTTGAATATGTCGTACAAGATGGTAATGGTGGAGAAGACACAGGTGCAGTAACTGGTACAGTCGAGCCCATCAACGACCCACCAGTAGCAGTAAATGACACCGCCGTAGTAGCAGAAAACAACAGCGTCAATATCCCTGTATTAGACAACGACGACTTTGGAACAGACGGACCGGGAACTATTACCATAGATGAAGTCACCAACGGTACAGCAGTAGTCAACAACAACGGTACAGCAGACGACCCCACCGACGACACCATCGACTTTACCCCAGACCCAGACTACAGCGGTCCGGCAACTATTAACTACACCATCACCGACAGTAACGGCGATACCAGTAGTGCAGTAGTCGATGTCACAGTCAACGACCAACCCACAGCAGTAGACGACACCGCTACAGTCGAAGCAGACAGTAGCGTCAACATCCCCATCCTCGACAACGACGACTTTGGTACAGACGGACCGGGAACTATTACCATAGATGAAGTCACAAACGGCACAGCCACAGTCAACAACAACGGTACAGCAGACGACCCCACCGACGACACCATCGACTTTACCCCAGACCCAGACTACAGCGGTCCGGCAACTATTAACTACACCATTACCGACGCAGACGGCGATACCAGTAGCGCAGTAGTCGATGTGACTGTGAATGCCGAGAACCTACCCACAGCAGTCAACGACACAGCCACAGTAGAACCAGAAAACAGCGTCAGCATCCCCGTATTAGAAAACGACGACTTTGGTACAGACGGGCCAGGAACAATTACCATAGATGAAGTCACCAACGGTACAGCAGTATTAAATGATGGAGGCACACCAGACGACCCCACCGACGACACCATCGACTTCACCCCAGATGCCGACTACAACGGACCGGCAACAATTAACTACACCATCACCGACGCAGACGGCGATACCAGTAGTGCAGTAGTCGATGTGACTGTGAATGCCTTAGACCCAGAAAATAATCCACCAACAGTAGATAGTGGAGAAATAACAGTAACTGAAAACGAGTCAGATACACCTCTAGGGTTAAACCCACCAGTAGATCCAGAAGGAGACGAACTAACCATTACCGTCACCGAAATACCAGAATTAGGAACAGTCACAAAAGCTGATGGTACACCATTAGAAATAGGAGATGAACTTACCCCAGAAGAACTAGAGGAACTACTATACGATGCTCCTCCAGAATACAATGGTGAAGAGCCAGGAAACTTTGGTTATACAGTCAACGACGGCACAAACATTGTTCCAGGTACAGTGGAAATCACAATCACTCCTGACCAAGACCCCATAGCCAACGATGACAATGGCAGCACATTTATCGATCAGCCAGTCAGTATTAACATTACAGACAACGATACTGATATTGATGGCAGCATCGATCCTTCCACAGTAGACCTAGACCCCAATACTGATGGCATACAAAAGACTTTAGAAGTACCAGAGCAAGGTAACTTTGAAGTAGATGAACTGGGCAATGTCACTTTTACTCCCGAACCTGGTTTCGTGGGAGAAGTAAGCATTCCCTACACTGTTAAAGACAACAACAATCAAATTTCAGAACCAGCAAACATCAGCGTTGAAGTAGTAAATATTCCTCCTGTAGCTAATGACGACAGTGCTAGTAGCGAGGTGGATGTACCAGTAACCTTCAATGTAGTCAACAACGATACCGATGAAGATGGCAGCATCGATACCTTCCACAGTAGACCTAGACCCCAATACTGATGGCATACAAAAGACTTTAGAAGTACCACAGCAAGGTAACTTTGAAGTAGATGAACTGGGCAATGTCACTTTCACTCCCGAACCTGGTTTCGTGGGAGAAGCAACCATTCCCTACACTGTTGCTGATAACAATGGCAGTACCTCAGAAGTAGCTAATATCACAGTTGAAACCACAACAGACTTGCCTGCTGCTAGTGATGATAATGCTAGCACTGTTGTGAATACACCAGTCAGTTTCAATGTTACCGAAAACGATATAGCCGATGAGGGAACTCAGATAGATCCAGCAACTATTGACCTGGACCCCAGTACTCCTGAAGTTGAAAAAACACTGGCTGTAGATGAAGGAACCTTTGCAGTAGATGAGACAGGAGAGGTAACCTTTACTCCAGAAGCAGGATTTGTTGGTGAAGTAGCTATTCCTTACACTGTAGAAGACAAAGCCGGTAAGATTACTGACCCAGCCGAGATTCTGGTAGAAGTTATTGATAATCCTCCTATCGCTACTGATGACCAAGGCAGTACCTTTGTCAACCAGCCAGCCACTCTCAATATTACTGATAACGATATTGATGTAGAAGGAGAAGTTGTAACAAGTACCATAGACTTAGACCCAAGCACACCAGAGCTTGAAAAAACATTAGAACTACCAAATCAAGGTATTTTCAATGTTGATGATGATGGTAATCTCACCTTTACTCCAGCAGATGGATTCATCGGTGAAGTAACAATCCCATACACTGTCGCTGACAACAATAACAATGTATCAACTCCAGCAAATGTCACAGTAGAAGTAGTTAACCTGCCACCTTTTGCTACAGATAACAGCAGTAATACAGTAGTAGGGCAACCTGTTAGTTTCAATATCACCGATGATGATACTGACTCCGATGGTACTATCAATCTAACTACAGTAGACCTAGATCCTAGTACACCAGAACAAGAAACGACCAGAACTGTAGAAGGTGAAGGCATCTATACAGTAGATGATGCAGGCAATGTAACATTTACTCCAGAAGCAGGTTTTATTGGTGAGACTACTCCTATTACCTATACCGTTGAGGATAATAATGGAGCAGTTTCCAACGAAGCGAATATCTCTGTCAATGTTACCGAGTTGGGTTTCTCAGCAGACGACAACACCAGTACTCCACCAGGAGAACCAGTCACATTCGACATCACCGAAAACGACAACAACATCGACCCAACTACTATTGACCTCGACCCCGAAACACCAGGCATACAAAAAACATTAGAAGTTCCAGGTCAAGGCACATTCACCGTCGATGATGAAGGAAATGTCACCTTCACCCCCGAACCAGACTTCGTAGGTGAAGCCACCATCCCCTATGTCGCCAACGACCTGGATGGCAACCCCTTAGAACCAGCCAACATTACCGTAGATGTCGCCGAGCCAGTCGCACTCGAAGACGACAACACCAGTACTCCACCAGGAGAACCAGTCACATTCGACATCACCGAAAACGACAACAACATCGACCCCACTTCCATTGACCTCGACCCCGAAACACCAGGCATACAAAAAACATTAGAAGTTCCAGGTCAAGGCACATTCACCGTCGATGATGAAGGAAATGTCACCTTCACCCCCGAACCAGAATTCGTCGGTGAAGCCACCATCCCCTATGTCGCCAACGACCTGGATGGCAACCCCTTAGACCCAGCCAACATTACCGTAGATGTAACACCAGCACCAAGTCCAGCACCAAGTCCAGCACCAAGTCCAGCACCAAGTCCAGAGCCAACTCCAGAGCCAACTCCAGCACCAAGTCCAGAGCCAACTCCAGAGCCAACTCCAGAGCCAACTCCGGCAGAAACTATTGATATAGAGAAAGAAGACCATTCATGTCCTCCGCCTCCAAGCATAGAAATTGTAGATTTACCAGTTGAACCTTCTATAGTTCTTGCACCCAATCAATTTGACAACATATTACTCGGTACAGAAGCCGATGAATTGATCATAAATAATACAGCAGGCCAAGCCATTGATGCCTTAGGAGGCAACGATACCATAGAAGGTATTAATAGTCCTGACCTCATTTATGGTGGTACGGGTGAAGACCTAATTTATGCTAAAAATGGTGCTGACTTTGTTAATGGCAAAGAACAAAGTGATTTCATCCAGGCTGGTAAAGGAAATGATAGTGTTCGTGGTGGTAAGGAAAATGACACTATCTGGGGTGAGATGGACAATGACATCATCCTAGGTGAACAAGGTAACGATGTTATCTTTGGTGGTACTATTGGTGGTACTGACCAAGACTTATTAGGAAGTGATACCATTGACGGTGGAAGTGGTGACGATGCTCTCAGTGGGAACCGTAGCAATGATTTACTCCTAGGTGGTACAGGTTCTGATAGTATTCGTGGTGGTAAAGAATCTGATACTCTTTTCGGACAAGAGGGTAACGATCTGCTCATGGGTGAAAATGGCGATGACAAAATTGTTGCTGACCCCAGTTCAAATTCTTTAGAAGCAGACATGGGAGAAGATTCTGTCTATGGAGGTCGTGGTAACGATATCATGGAAGGTGGTCGTGGAAACGATATCATGTATGGAGGTGAAGAAGACGACTTCATATACGGTGGTAAGAATAATGATTTAGTCTTTGGCGACGAAGGCAATGATACTCTCTTAGGTCAACAAGGAGATGACACAATCTTTGGTGGTAACGAAAGTCTAGTTGATCTAGATTTATTAGGAAAAGACTTGATTTCTGGTGGTGCCGGAAATGACTACCTGAATGGTAACCATGCTGAAGATACTATCCTTGGTGGTACAGGAAACGATACTGCACGGGGTGGCAAGGATAACGACATTATCTATGGTCAAGAAGGAGAAGACCTGATGTTTGGGGATCAAGGTAATGATACCATCTGTGCTGGTGAGGATAACGACACTATATATGGTGACAACCCAGAACTTTCCGCAGCAGTCGGTACAGAAGGTCAGCAAGACTTTTTATTTGCTGGTCTCGGAGACGACCTCATATTTGGCAATCAAGGTGATGATAAATTGTGGGGTGAGGAAGGTAATGACACCATGTTAGGTGGTGCCGATAATGATACCCTTTATGGCTCATTAGGAAATGATTCTCTCCTAGGAGAAGACGGTGACGATTTATTGTATAGCGAGGAAGGTGATGATACTCTTACTGGCGGTAGTGGTAGCGATATCTTTGTTATTAACCTTGAGCAAGGCTCAGATGTAATCACTGACTTTAGTATTAATGAAGACTTGCTAGTTTTGAGTGATGGATTATCTATAGATTCACCACAGCTCACTATTGACACTGTTGGAAACAATACTCAAATTCTCTGGGATAATCAACTTTTAGCTACCCTAGAAAATACTGTGGCTAGCTCAGAGCAAATCACAACTCGCTTACGGTTAAGTGCTATCAATGATTCTTCTGTGACTATCAATGATTCTTTGGTTGATTCTTTTCTAGATTCTTTTGAGTTCTAATCTCCAGATAGAGTAGGAAACTACTCAATATCATCATTACAATAGGGGTATAATAAATATTATTGTGCCCCTAAAAAAAAATATATCTAGCGCAGCGCCTTCAGGCGTTTACAACTTAAATAATTATCCTTGATGAATTCCTAACTTTTAACCTTTATTTTGGGATTCAACTGTTAATTATTATTGAGTTCATTTCAGAGTTTCAACTGTTAATTCTTGGGAATTTTTTGTCTGATGAAATATTCACGATCGCAAGTTTGATTCTCCAATTATATTCTTGGTCAGAGAGTCAAAAATATTAGATGCGTTTGCCCTGCCTCAGTAAGTGAAATGTTGATACTTCGGCCAATAATGCTCAAGGTTCAGGTGGCGCAAATTTTGATTTCCGGGTTTATCAGCAGAACGGTCCGGGTGGCAAGCAAAACGTTACTAACGACAAAAATCTAACATTTATAATGATTGCTGGAAGTGATTTGACAGAAGCAGATTTCTTAGGTGCATCTTTTGCTTAATCTAACAATAACTTACTCGGTTATTTCCAAATGGGAGCGACTTGCCATCATTAGATATAAGTGTAGGTAATGCTAGTAGTGATAGTGGATTTGCTACAGGAAATTATCAAGGCGGTGGTTCTAATGGTGGTGGTTCCACACAAGTACCAGAACCAGGAACTTTAGCAGGTTTGGGTCTAGTCGCAGCAGCTCTAGTGGGAGCACGTCGTCGTCAGTCTGTCTAACTAATTATTTAGGAGTAATTAGCAGTGATAAAATATTCCTACTTTGCATATTTTTCCTCAAAGTTGATGCTTAAAAGACTTAAATATGGTAATCATATAGTTCTCAAATTGGTTCTATATAGGAGCAATTGATGAATTACTCCTAATTTTTTTAGATTCATTTATCCCACATTCAATAAAATAGCCTGATCGAATAATTTTAAAATCAGTTTATTACTTCTATTCCTACTAGAAATTTAGAAAAAATACAGTTTTATTAGTAGATCAAAATGTTTTAATTATCTAATCTATAAATCAACAATACTACAGATAGCAATAATTTCAGCGAATTATAAAATTTTCAAAAATTATTGATTAACAATTAATAAACAACCGAAATCATAACTATACATTACTAAATCTTTAAAATAGTATTTCATTGATTGCTTAAGCCAAAACGCTTATACCTGAAGATTTTGGCTAATTTTTTGGTGATTTTTTTTACTTGAAAATTATGTTTTTTTGATGAACCCACGCAAAATGTATTGCATTTATTCATGGGTTATAGCTATGGTGTTACTCATTAGGCCCAATAACTATTACTGCAGAAATTACAATGAAAAAATACAATCAATTCTGGGAAAACAATGTCAAATCACTGTTTACACCTAAAGCAATTAATTTTAGGAGAAGAAATCGTTTTGGGCGGATTATTCGGTATGTTAATTTAGATAATACTGCGACAACAACACCTCTAGCAGGCGTTAAACAATATGTTGATGATATGCTTGATAGCTATGGCAGTGTAAATCTTGGTGCAGGACAAAAATCCCAGATTTCAACTCAGAAATTTTTGCTAATGGTATTGAACATTATCTACCTGACTATACCAAGGATCGGATAACAGGTATTTGGAAAGTGAGTCAGAAATTACCTCAACTAGTCTATGCGTAAATTAATTTATATTTTTTTTTATATCTACTATTTAATATTAGTTGAAAGAGAAATTAACTTTACTGTTCATCCTCATAAAAACGATAGAAAAGATATTCATTTTCAAAACCATGTTTATCTGAAATATTATGAATTAATCCACGGTCAAGTAATAGTTGACCAATGGAAATTGCTTCATTTAAGTTTAATTTTTGAGTCCGCATTAACCACTCTACTGCTTCAGAGCCGAGAAAACATTTTGAGTAAACATCCCACCGATGTCGGCGGTCTTTAATGGAGATTCCATTAGGTCCTCGCATTTGTTCGACTAAAGTATCTAAATCTATTTTTTTGTTGATTTTATCACTAATAGAATCTGTAATATATACTGTGCTCTCATCATGTTCATCTTGAGAGATATTAGCAATTTTAGGAGCATAAGTAGCCTTGACACTATCAGGATAATAAAGTTCTACAGGTGGGGGAGAATTTTGCCCAATCCAAGTCTGAATCATGTCTTCTATTTCTGGGGATTTTAAATGCAAATCTCGTTGAGGAAAAGGAATAGTAATATTATATTTTCTCAGATTTGCTTCAATGCGATAATTCAGTTCACTTTTTAGTTTATATTGTTTCCGTGGCTCCCGAATCCAAACAAACAAATCAAAATTGAGAGAACTATCAGCAAATTGTTGAAACCATAGTTGTGGTGATGGATGTAATAATACTTCTGGATGACTTTTTGCTACTTCTAAAATAGCTTTCCGTACTAACTGAATATTAGAACCATAAGCAACTCCTATTGGCACTCTAATCCTAGAAATTGGGTTGTTATGAGTCCAGTTTAAAACTTCATTTTCTAAAAAGCGAGAGTTAGGCACAATTAAGGAAACTTGGTCTAAAGTTGTAATGTGAGTGCTACGCAGACCTATTCTTTGAACAATACCTACTAAATTTCCGACTTGAATAAAATCACCTACTTGAATAGGTCGCTCAAAAACAATAATAATACCACTGATAAAATTGTTAGCGACATTTTGCAGACCAAAACCGATACCTACACCAAGGGCACTAGCAATAATTGCCAGGGAACTAATATCTACACCCCAAAGTTGTAAAATAATTAGTAAACCTAAGAAAATTAATCCATATTGAGTTAGTAAACTGATTGTATCTTGTACACTTTGTTCTGCTCCTGTTAGACCAATAATTCTCGTTCTAAAAATAACGATAAAGGATCTAACTGCCGTCCATAACCCAATAGTTAGTCCGATTAATAGTAATAATTCTAAAATTGAAAATCCTTCATTGCCTAGTTCAAAAAGATTGGAGGTAAAACTAGCAATAAAAATGCCGAAAAACTGATTGCGAATTTCACGAGTTACAGTGGCTTGATCGGTAATAATAAAAGTAACTAATATCCCAATTAAGACTCTACCGGCAATTGCAATTAACGGGTAAAATCTTTGCCAATACTGAATTGTTCTAGGAAATTTTTCCTGCCAGTCGTGGTTAATTTTTAGCCCGCACCACCTTAAGAAAAACTCTAAAAGAATTGCCAGGGCAATTGTAATACAAACAATTATTAGAGCATTAATAATATAATCAGGTTGACGTTCTTCTCGTGCTGAAATTAGAGCTGATTCTACTTTATTTTTCCAGAGGATTGCTTGTTCCGCTTTGGTAAATCCAGCTCGAACATCTGCATCAGTTATTGTTAAGAGATAATTATCATTAACACTAATGGTGGTCTCTTGATTTTTCTCTACTATTTCTACCTGTATTGGTTCTCCTGATTTTAATCTTTTTTCTAGTCTTAAATTGATTGACTCTGCTCGCTCCTTAGCTGTCAAATTATCGGAATTAGTGACTGGAAACAAAACGTTTCTATTTAATTCGACAGGGGCTGTTTCTGAATTATTTTTTTCAACAGATTGTCCCCATGCAGGTAAAATCAACAATAGTAAAGGTAGTAAACAGGAAATTATCAGTATTTTAAATATTTTTCGACTTTGTCGTTTTTTCCTGTCGGCAAAAATCAAGGAATTATTGATTGTTCGAGGATGACTAACTGTGACTAAATTTCTTAGCTTCACCCAAACAGACTTGCACCATTCAGCCATTACTAAAAACCTCAATTAAAATTGAATTACCAACTAATATTATTTTGCACATAGTTGAAAAATCTGCTACTAATACCAATTTTATGCGAGGCTGCACAGAATTATAAAATATCTTAATTCATCAGTCCTTATATTTGGTGGTCTTCGGTCAATTCTTTTTTACATTTTATTCTATGCTATGCAACTTTATATTAATTTGGTATAAGTAGCAAATCATCTTTTTTATTACAGTAGTAGAAGGAAAGGGCGCGGACAGATCAAAATCTTAAAACTCAGACAACGCCAGATTTTTCCTTCTGCCTTCTGCCTTCTGCTATACAGTAGATTGCAGGTTAATGACCTACAGCGAACGGGGTGGTGTCGCCTACTCCTAAACGGACCACACAGACCACTCCCTAAAACCATAAATATAAGCAGGTAAACAAAATTAATTACACATTTTTCACGCACAGAAACCTTTTTACTGCAAGGGTTACAGAAAATTAGATTAGGTAATCAATTCTGCGTAGGTGCTTATATACTTCATCAAGTTGGAAACTGCTGTATATCCCATTTAGTATCAATGCCCAGATTGAAGACCCACTCACTAAGTCAGGAGATAGAAGGAAGGAATAGGAGCAAAAGCGGATGCGACCCCGCGCCGTCGCACGGCGCAAGGGAACGCGCACCAAGCAGGTTGAAAAATACTCTCCATATTCCCCCTTTCTTTTTCAATCATATTAATTAAATAGATATCAAATTGGTTCTATATCTGCTCTCCCCAAAGAGCATTTTCTCAACTAAAAAGTTATGTAGTTTCCTACTTCAAACTAATAGCAATATAATTAATTAGTAGTTAAATCATTATATTTAATCACTCAAAATTTTATGCACTAAACTTGCTAACCGATCGGCACTATCATCCACAGCTAAATTTTTTGCCCCTTGAGTCATTTTTTCTAAATCTGCGGGTGAATTTAATAACTCTAAAACAGCAGTTTTAAATTGTTCTACTGTCAACTCATTTTGAGGAAAAACTAAAGCAGCATTCTGGTTAGAAAAAACCTCGGCATTGTAAGCTTGATGATTTTCTGCTGCATAGGGATAAGGAATTAAAATTGATGGTGTGTGGGTAACAGCTAACTCTGTTAAAGTACCCGCTCCCGCTCGACTAATTACTAAATTAGCCCGTTGAAATAAACCAGCCATATTGTCATAAAATGCCATAGGAAAATATTGCGGATGTTCTACACTAAAAGCATCTGGGTCATTTTCTCCAGTTTGATGAATAATCCAAGCACCAGCCTCCACCCATACTGGAATACATTCTCTCACCAATTGGTTAACTGACACTGCTCCTTGAGAACCTCCAACCACTGCAATTATAGGAACATTCTCAGGAATAGGTAAATCTAAAAGTTGAGGAGACAAAAATTGTTCTCTGACAGGAGTACCCACATAAACTGTCTTGCCAGTAGGAAGATATTTGGCCCCTTCCTCAAATCCCACTGCCACAACATTACATAAACGACTAAACCAGCGCGTTACTTTTCCCGGCAAAACATTAGACTCATGGATAATAACTGGTAACCCCAAAGAGCGTGCAGCAATAATAGCCGGGGCAGCAATATAACCACCAGTAGTAAACAACCCCTGAAAATTTCCTTGTTTGAGTATCCGTCTTACCTGCAAAATAGAGCCAATAAGTCCACTCAAAATTTTCAAGCTCCCAAGGCCCAATCTCTGCTGAAAACCTTCAACTGATATAGTATGGAGAGGATACTCGGATGGGACTAACTTAGTTTCTAGACGATTAGGCACTCCTAGCCATTCAATGTGATAATCACTTAATTGTTGGGCTGTGGCGATCGCTGGAAATAAATGTCCACCAGTCCCACTTGCTGCGATTAATAGTCTAACTTGTGAATTGGTCAAAGCTTCTATCTCCCTGGTATTAAAATCAAGACAGTCGAAAGTCAAAAATATATAGAAATTGATGATTTCTGTTTGGCAAAAATCCAATTAATGGCCATATAACTTCGTTCTCACAACCAAAAAATTTCCAACTAACAACTTTTATAAGTTAAAAATGATTATTTCTCAAATTCTATTTCGTCAACTGAAAAGCCAAAAGTACCAAGACTCTCCATTACTGACAGAAACAAGAGAAGATTTGGCAAGAGAGTCACAATTCAAAATCCCTCGTTACCCAAATATATTTTTGATGAAATTTAAGAAATTATCAACAACATT
The DNA here is from genome assembly GCA_049647275.1 of Microcoleaceae cyanobacterium. Taxonomy (GTDB): domain Bacteria; phylum Cyanobacteriota; class Cyanobacteriia; order Cyanobacteriales; family Microcoleaceae; genus JASJEE01. The sequence goes on along the minus strand of JBARXI010000215.1, from coordinate 2,995 downwards.
ATCTACTTCTTTATTACTGAGTTTAACTGTTGTTTCTGGAGTGGTTTTTTCCCCTAATGTGACTTTAGCTCAAAGTAGGTCTCAAGCACCTGATGAACTGACCGATATTTTGAAGAAAATCGACCGAGCAGCTAGTCGTCAGGATATAGATGATGTTATGGATTTTTATAGTAATGATTTTACTAACTCTGACGGTTTAAATCGGGAAAGTTTAGAACGAGCTTTAACAAAATTTTGGCAACTCTATAAATCAGTTGAATATCGAACAAAAGTTAAATCTTGGGAAACAGATGGTGATGCAATTGTTGCGGAAACTATTACCTATATTACTGGTGTTCAGCAAATGAAAAATAGAGATATGACCTTAACTGCTACTATTACTTCTAAACAACGTTATGAAGGGAATAAAATTGTTGAACAAGAAATTGTAGCCGAGCAGAATCAATTGACAACGGGAAAAGAACCACCTACTATTAATATCAATTTACCAGAAGAGATTAAAGCCGGTGAAAAATATAACTTTGATGTGATAGTTAAAGAACCTTTGGGCAATCAAATTATGATTGGAGCGGCTTGGGCAGAAACAATTAATCAAAATGCTTATAGTCTCGATCCGGCTAGTTTTAAATTAGAAGTATTGCCTTCAGGAGGAATTTTTAAAATTGGTCAAGCTCCAGAAAATGCTGATGATAAATGGTTATCAGCAGTTTTAATGCGCAAAGGAGGTATTACTATTAGTACCTATCGTTTACGAGTTTTGAATGATTAAAGGTTTTAGGTGTTAGGTCTTAGGTAAATAAATTTATCGCTATTAGAAACTGTTTATTAAAGAAAGATTAAATATCGATCTAGGGTAGGTCAGGCGGAAAGATATCCTCTTGCTCACCCAGCTTAAATCTGTCAGCCTTAACCCATCTAATTAGTCATCCAAAATTAGTAACCTTGTCAACAGAGAAAAAAACAAACGCTGTAATAGCTTAGACTAAAAGAATACAGCGATTTATTATTACATTGAGAACTGTGTAATTAATTTTGCCTAAGCACTTAACATACCAAATATTAAGCACGGCTTGCTAAGTAGCCCGGCGTAATTAAATGTTACTATGTCCGAAGCGACTGGAACGGAGTGGAAGGTTTGCGGAGCATTCTGCTAGGGAAGCAATCTCAAGGGTTTTAATTGGTTGACATTTTGTGACATAGTGAGGTTTATTCGTCCCTACCTACTTATCTTATACCAAATTCACTTTAGTAAGAGGGTATAAAAAAAATTGAAGTCTTTGCCTTCCATGGGATTTGGGAATGGGAAAAGTACCCTAAAATAACCGGATTTAGTATTAATATTTGTGTGATAAACAGCCTCTTAGAAATCTGGTTTCTGGTTTAATAATGATTAACCAAAGGTATTGATTTGAATACACTAAGTAGCCCCGCATAATTCAATGTCACTATGTCCGAAGCGACTGGAACGGAGTGGAAGGTTTGCGGAGCATTCCGTAGGATAGCAATCTCAAGGGTTTTAACTGGTTGACATTTTGTTAGATAGTGAGGTTGATTCGTGCCTACCTACTTAGTATAGGGTAGGGTAAATAACCAACCAGTTAAAAAAGCTTAAAAAGTTTGTAGAATAAGCCTGATGAACTTCTGTCCTCTGCCTTATTACACTAGGTTTATCAGACACTACTTAAGGCATAAAAAGCTCTTCAAAAAATAAAATTAGCAAATTTATATTAAGAACAAAAATGATTTCTGTTGAAGATAAAATTGTTTTAATTACAGGGGCAAGTAGCGGTATTGGAGCATCTTGTGCTAATGTTTTTGCTCAAGCAGGTGCGAAACTAATTTTAGCTGCCCGTCGCCAAGAAAAACTAGAAAAATTAGCAGATGAACTGACAAAAAAATTCCAGAGTAAAATTCATTTGTTAAAGCTAGATGTACGCGATCGCCAAGCAGTTGAATTAGCAATAAATTATTTACCCGAACCCTGGAAAAATATTCATATTTTGATTAATAATGCAGGTTTAAGTCGTGGTTTAGAAAAACTCCATTTAGGCGACTTCAACGATTGGGAAGAAATGATTGATACTAATCTTAAAGGATTACTATATATGACTCGTTATGTCGTGCCAGGAATGGTGAGTCGGGGTCACGGTCATGTAGTTAATATTGGTTCAATTGCTGGTCGGGCTGCCTATCCTGGAGGTAATGTTTATTGTGCTTCTAAAGCTGCTGTAAGAGCTATTTCTGAGGGATTAAAACAAGATTTATTAGGAACTCCAGTACGAGTAACTGAGATTCAACCGGGCCTAGTAGAAACAGAATTTAGTGATGTCCGGTTTCATGGGGATACAGAAAAGGCTAAAAATGTTTACAAAGACTTGACACCATTAACAGGAGATGATATAGCAGATTTAGTATTTTTCTGTGTGACGCGATCGCCTCATGTCAATATCAGCGAACTATTGGTAGTGCCGACCGATCAGGCCAATGCCACAATGGTTCATCGACACGGTTAGTACATAAGAAATAGGTAGGTAGGCATAATTAAAAATCAAACATTTGTAGGGTGGGCAATGTCTATAAGTGTATTTGTATAAAGGTTTTAGCTTCCTACGCGCATTGCCCACATTATGCGTTTATTTATGACGACCTACTTAAAAACATCAGAAATGATCAAAAAGTGTCCTGAGTATGGTAAATAATTTATGAACGATAAGTTAGATGCACCCTGATGGATAACCTTCGCCAAATTTTGGTGGGGGTTTTTTTTTGGCAAAAATTAGTAGTGGAAAATTGATTATTTCCGGAATCACAACACAAAGGTAGGAAACATAAATGGTAGATGCACCCTGATGGATAACCTTCGCCAAATTTTGGTGGGGGTTTTTTTTTGGTAAAAAGTAGTAGTGGAAAATTAAATAGAGAAATTCCCGATTAAGAGTAGAAATAGAGGAAATAGAAATGGTAGATGCACCCTGATGGATAACCTTCGCCAAAT
>JBARXI010000214.1:0-9338 GCA_049647275.1 Microcoleaceae cyanobacterium | reverse complement strand
GCGCGACAACGCACCGATTCCCTAACATCGCGCTCTAGGGGCTTTCTGCTGCCTCTTACAGAGGAGCTGCGCTAACAATGCACCTGCCTCCAAGGCCGAACCTCTTTGTGGTCTAAAGGCGCGCTCCACAGACTGACACTGCTAGCCCAGCAGCCTTATTTACTCTAGTCTAGCACACTACTTTAAATACCGCAATATTGATTGGTTTTTCCTACGGAATGCGCTCGCATTCATCCCGACGCTCCCGATGAGGAGAGCGCGGGTCTTCAACCAACGTTGAGATAAGTGGCACGGCGACTAAACACTGGACGTAAGTTGGTCAAAATTTGCTCTATTCGACGGATTAGGTGCATGATAGAGATTAGCTGGTAAAAATTTAGAATTTTTAACCAGTATGCACCATTCCCTGACATGAGAGCGGGGAATGTTTTTTTTCACTCAGAACTTTGTACTGTCGAGCTAATATATATTCTGAATACTTAGAGCCAAACTTTTAACAATTGCTATTATCTGAGTAAGAAATTATCTGCCATGAGAACTGGGGTATTACTGAGAGTAGCAAATTGACCGCCCTCTCCAAAACCAGGGTCACTACCATTAGCATTGTAGAATAAACCACCATTACTAGAATTATAGACAATACTAGCCTCACTGCTGCCAGGATTATTTTCTACAGTGGCAAACTCATCACCAATATCTCCAGCAATCTCTGAGAAAGTCGTCAAATCAAGTAGAATTAAATCTAAATCAGGGTTAAAGTCTGTAATTTCGTCTACACCCAAATCTTCTGGTTGAAACGCCTGATTTGAGTTAAAGATAAAGCGGTCTTTACTACCACCACCTGTAAGTTCGTCATCACCAGGCCCACCATTAAGGAAATCGCGACCAATACCACCTTCGAGAGTATCGTCACCACTTCCCCCAAACAACATATCGTTACCAGGACGACCAATTAAATAGTCATCATCATCTTGCCCATATAGTTTGTCGTTATCGGCACCTCCATTGAGGACATCACCACCATTACCACCTGCCATAGTATCGTCGCCAGCACCAGCAGCGAGGTCATTATCTCCATCACTACCCTCAATCATTAAAGGTAGTGATTCAGCTGTAGCAACCGGAGTTTCTAACAAAGAAGCTTCAGAAACTTGCTTGATGTGAACTTGGTCGATAAAATCGCTGACACCAGGAACATATTTACCATAAGCAGTATAACCAGTGCCCTTAAGCTTCTCAATATTCGCTTCATCGGCATCCGGTCCTTGATAGTAAAGCGGTACGGGACGGGAAGTGTGAGTTCCCCACTGGTCGCCATCAGAGATGTCAGTACCCCAGTAATGACCAACTTCAGTAGCAGAATCTTCTTCCCAGCTACCACGGAAAGCAGGAGTAATTGACTCGCCACCATCTTCAAGTAGAGAATTTGCTAGCAGCTCGGGGAAGTCGTCTAGCAGAGTTAGATAATGATCGTGGTCTGCGGTGACCATCAGCAGATTTTCTTCGTAGCCGCCATTCTCTAGAATCCACTCATGGGTAGTTCTGACTGTATCGGAGATATCCAGTTGAGTACCGAGCATCAGATCCATATTGTTGGCATGAGCAGACCAGTCAATGTCACCCACCTCAACCATTAGGTAAAAGCCCTCGTCTGCTTGACCGAGATACTCTAGAGCAGCTTCAGTCATCTCAGTAACAGTGGGATTTTCCAGTACATCGGCTGTCAGTTCATCACCAGTGAGTAAACCATCATTACTATAACCATTTGTACCAGTAGCGCTATAATCACTATCAGCAGTACGCCAGGGGAGATTATTCTGACCAGTTTGTCCGTAAACTCCCCAAAGGTGCTCGCCATTATCAGGATCGATAGACTGAGCAAGGTCTAGGAGAGCTTCACCGCCATCCACACTTTCTTCGCGTTCGATGAAATTCCAATTAACATCGTCTGTATCATAATCACCAGCCTTCAAAAGATCGATATCAGCCTGAGTTATGTATCGCTCGTTGCCAGAATGTTCGGGATGACCTGCACCCAAGATTAGGTTGGGAGCTACTTCAAGCACGGAGTCGAAGATGTTATCTGTCTCTTCAACAGCATGGTTGTGTTCGTCAAGCAAGTTACCGTCTTCATCAACACCGTATGTGGCGTAGATATTATTGCCATCCTCATCGGTCTCATATACAGTTGGTACATTACCTTCACTATCAAGCAAGTTACCATCATCGTCTACTCCAAATCTAGCGTAGAGGATATTACCCTCATCATCAGCATCAAATTCTACTAACTCGTTGCCCTCATCATCTGTTTGTACATCGGTAAGCAAATCAGATTCAGGGTAAGTCCAATAACGGCTAACGTTGGATTCTTCGGTGGTTTTGTTCCTACCGCTGGTATGGGCAATACCTGCTGCAGGTGTAGCGTGGCTCCAGGGAACACTACTTACCACGCCAGCAGCAAGACCGTTTTCCATGGCTATTTCAACCATTGATTCTACATCTTGTTCGTAGATGTCTACACCAATGGCACCAACGTAAGTCTTTGTACCAGTATGGAAGCCAGTGGCAGTACCTGCAGAGTCTGGGTAGTATTCCTTGATGTATTCTGGGTCAAAACCTGACTCAGTATCGCCGAAGTTTTCGTAGTAGTTTTCATCCCAAGGTGTAACACCACCTTTTGTGAGGTCAAAAATAGGAACATTGCCGCCTTCAAACACGTCGGTGGGTATGAATTTGAGTTCTTCACCGTTTTCATCGGTGCGGATGGGGCCTTCTCCGGTGTTGTGACTGTAAATGCTACCTTCGATTAAGGAATTGCTCTTTTCACCATCGATTACTGTGTTGGCATCAGTGGAGATTACATATCCGTCTAGCAGATCCTGATAACTTTGACCAAACCCCTCACCTTCAGTATAATAGTCGGCGAGAGTGCGGCCTGCAAATTCTGTTTTGAGTTCATCAATGATCATACCACTGGTATTTTCTCCAGTAGTGACATCATAGCCGAGTTCAGCAAGTTCGTTGATAATTTCTTCATGGATAGCACCAGCACGGGTCATTTCCCAGCCCATACCGTCGCCGATTACGAGAATGACGTTTTTAGACATTATTTGGTTGCCAATAAAAATTGGTGTATATATGTATCTACAAATTTACATAGTAGTCTGTTTAGATTAATTGAAAATAATGTTTTGGTTAATGAATGGTTAAAGTTTTGTAGTCAGTTTATACTCTGTGAAATTCAATATTTTGGCTTTAAATAGGTTGCCCTAGTTTACAATGATAAAATTTTTATAATATTAATATAAGATGTTTTTTGGTACTGATATTATATAAGATTTTACTTAATAGTGGTAGTGGCTTGAAGAAGGCAGAAGGCGTGATGTGAAAATTGCATAGGGATTCTAACCCTAAACAATTTTAAGCACTCCAGTTGACGGTGGGGTATTAAACCCGCTACAGAAAAGATAAATAATTTTTACTTTCTCTCCTTCAGCTAACATTTCAGTTTAATTAGTGAGATTTAAACAATTTTTAAGCTTAATTTTTTTTTGATAAGAGGCAAATACATCAATGTTTTGAGTCAACTAATCAATATTTATTCTGAGAATTTCTGTGACTTTAGTTCCTAGAGTAGTCAACTACTTACAGCACTTTTGAGGATAGTGAGGTACAGTTATAAGACTATTTATTCCTATATTCCCTGTTGCCTGTTGCCTGTTGCCTAGAGCAATAAAACTTTGTACCTCATCAACTTGATAACTGCTGTAATAACTTATAAATCATTGGAAACCAAGAATAGGAAAAAGATAGAGAATAGTGATTTGCCTCCCAGAGGAAGCAAAAAGTTTTTTGATAACTATGTCTCCCTTGTCTTCTCTATCTGGAGGTTTGGAATATCAACTACAACCCAATTATTCCTTCAATTTCCAACGCTGCTGCAACTCGTAAAATTAACGCTTCATTATAAGGTGCAGCAATAATTTGTACTCCCAAAGGCAAACCATTAATACGCCGAATGGGTACTGACAAAACTGGCAACCCGATAAAAGACAAAGGTTGCGTATACAAACCTAAATTCGGACGCACCAACACCTCTTCCCCAGCAATAATCGTTTTTTCCTGCCCCAATAGGGGTGCAACACAAGGAGTCGTGGGAGCCAGAATAATATCTACTTCCTTGAATATTTCCCCAACGCAAGCTTGATACCAACGGCGGAAACGTTGCGCTTGAATATACCAGTCTGCCGGAATTAAAGCACCAGCTAAAAAGCGATCGCGAGTTGCCGGATCGAAATCTTGGGGCCTGGTGCGTAAATTTTCCAAATGTAAATTTGCTCCCTCAGCAGCAGTAATAATATAAGCAGCAGCCCGCGCTCGGTGTGCTTCCGGTATCGTCACTCGTTGAGTTACTCCTAATACTTTCGCCACCTGTTCGACGGCTGCCAATACTTCTGGCTCCCCACCTGTGGCAAAGTGACCGTCAGCAACCGCAATGCTTACACCTTCAATACTTTGCTTGAGCTGAGGCAAACAAGCTTCCGGAGTGCGATGCGTACAAACCGGGTCTCTAGCATCTGACCCCTGCAAAACATCATAAACTGTTGCTATATCCCGTACAGATCGAGCGAAGGGGCCGATACAGTCTAAACTGCTGGCAAATAGAAAAACACCAGCCCGCGACAAGCGTCCGTAGGTAGGTTTAAATCCGAAGACACCGCACAGGGAGGCGGGTACGCGAATGGAGCCATTGGTGTCAGATCCGAGAGTAATGGGTACTAACCCCGCAGCAACCGCAGCAGCAGATCCACCGGAGGAGCCCCCAGAGATGCGGGTGAGGTCGTGAGGATTAGGTGTTGCGCCGTAGTGACTGTTTTCGGTGACGAAGCCATAGGCGTATTCATCCATATTCAGCGCACCTACGAGGATGGCACCTGCTTGTTTGAGTTTAGTGACGGCGGTTGCGTCCTTACTTGCGGGTGAGTTTTCGCTGTTTATTTTTGCTCCTGCGAGGGTGGTTATATCTGCGATATCGTAGAGGTTTTTGACGGCAAATGGTACGCCTGCTAGGGGGCCTGGATTTTTGCCTTGGGCAATTTCTGTGTCTATTTTTTCGGCAGTGTGGAGTGCGGTTTCGGCGGTAATAGCAGTGAAGCAGTTGAGTGTTTGGTTGTGCTGGTTAATTTGTTGGAGGCATTTGGTTATTTCGGTTTGGGCTGTGGTTTCGCCTGTTTTGATGGCGATAGCAATGGTCATTGCGTCTGGTTGGTTGAGGTTGATAGTCATGTTGAAGAAGGAAGAAGTAATAAGGAAAAAAGACAGTTTTTGTACTTATAATAAAATTGAGATTTATTGATAAATCAAGAGAATCTACATACAACATTAAGCGAGAAAAGATAGCGATCGCTTTAAGAGTAGATCCAGCAGATTTTACAGCATATTCTAGGTTTATTAAGTACAGTAGTAGCAGTTTTTAAAATGGTTTTTTAAGTGCTAAGTATTCGCTATTATCAAGCATAATTAATGTACCATACTTACTTGGAATACGCTGTATTTATGCCAAAATTAGGTTTAAATTCTTGTCATACTAATGCGAAAAGTGAATTATTTGATAAATCCAATTAATAAAAGTTCAGTAAATAGTTTAGCAACTGTATCCGTCACTAAATTTAATGGCTAGCTTTTTCTCAGTATGAAAGCTGACAGGATCGAAATAAATTTCAATTGGTCTCCCGCAAAGAAAGCAAGTTTTCTCCCATGGATAAATCCATCCACATTCTGTTAGAACTGATTTAAAGACTTCCCAGATATCTCGTTCAATATCGCAGTGCCAAACGGAAATACAAAAATCTAAGCATCTAGTAGATGCAATTTGATACTCTCGTAAAACAAAATACTCTGGTAAAAAATTCAATTTTTTGAATTTTTTAGACATTCGATTTGTGAGATGCCTAGATAACTGCCTATAAAGAAAATGCATTGATTCATATTTCAAAAATCCAACAAAAACCTTCCCTGCTCTTCTATCTTATATAGCAATCCTAAATGATTTGTGAAAAATTTAGATGTATTTATTTTGTCTTCTACCTACCACCTAATACCTAACACCTACCACCTACCACCACCAAAATTTTATAACTGAAATAGGATTGCTATAGTTGTTCGTCTAGCTGAGATAAGAAGTTGTATTTTACCTGTTTTTCTACTTGAGAATATAGGGTTAACCACAGTCTCTTTCTAAGTTCTTGATGCAAAAGAGACCCATATATTTCTGCCATTTGTTGTATCAAATATTTCCAAAATCGAGAAGTATTTTGCTCTTGAAAGGGTAACTCTATTTGACGGATAAATACATTTAAAGCTTCATAAGGACTTCTGATGAAATTGATTTTAGGCTCTTCAAAACCTATGAGATAGTAGAGCTTTTTCACGGTTTTACCAGCTTGAGGTCGATGAATAAGTTCTGTACTAAAAGCAATTTCTATCCACTTTTCTCTATAAATAGAAATGACTGCTTTCTGCTCTGGTGTAAGTTCTTCAATCCACATTTTATTGCTTTCTATTTAAACATCATCATGTATGATTATTATCTTTGATAAAGAGAACTAAATTGCTGCGACAAATCCCCTATTTTTATGGGTCAAATTTTGGTGCTGCTTCTATTTCTGGTGGTAGAGGAAAGTCTATTACTAATTTAGCGATCGCTGCAATTCTTTCTAGATTTTCTACTACACCGGGAAAATGTTCTGGTTGTAATGGTAAATTGATTAATTCTGCCGTAAATTCGACATATTTTTCGATATTTTTCATAATTTAGTCCTGAATAAGTAAGTAGCAAGACATAATTAGACCTCTGCGAAAAAGATATAGATTTTTTGCAGGAGTAGGCAACAGCTCCGTCAGGCAACAGGCAACAGGTAAGATATTTTTACGCGCGAAGACACGAAAAAGGATTTTTTCGGGTGACTTTTTCTTTCCGATTCCGATCTAATTAAAAGGTTTATTTATTTTCCGGAGATGTCTATTAAACTTCACTATGTATGAAGCGACTGGAACGGAGTAAAAAGAAGCAATTTCAATGGTTTAGGTTGATTGACATTTTGTTGCAGTTAAATTTATTCACTCTCACTTATTTAAAAATGAATAATTCTGCATACACCTCGATAAAATATCAAGTTATTTTACCACATATTCTCTAGTTTTTACTATTATTTTTTCATAATACCTCAGAAAAATTAAAGTATTTTGCATTATGTAAAAGAAGTAAATTTAATAGTTTCCGGAATAGTCTCTGCCAACAATTTACCCTGACAAAACACATATTTAACAGTAGCACGTGTCCTAACTGCATCAAAACAACTGTCTGCATCTAAAATTATCAAATTACCTGGCTTTCCTACTTTAATTCCATAACAATCTTCTACATCTAAAGTTTTCGCCCCATTCCAAGTAACCATTTGATAACAAGCATCAATTTCTGCCATTCCAGTCATCTGACAAATATGCACGCCCATATAAGCCACATCTAACATACTAGCAGTACCTAAACTATACCAAGGATCTTGCACACAATCATGTCCCAAACTAACATTTAATCCCCGTTCCCATAACTCCTTAACTCGCGTTACTCCCCGCCTTTTCGGATAAGTATCAGTACGACCTTGGAGAGTAATATTAATTAAAGGATTAGCAATAAAATGAATTTTAGACCTCTCTAATAAACTCATTAATTTAAAAGCATAAGCATTATTATAAGTAGCAAAAGCAGTAGTATGACTAGCAGTAACTTGCGAACTTAAACCTGTTCTAATTGCACAAGCAGCAACTACTTCTAAAAAACGCGATTGTTCGTCATCTATTTCATCACAATGAATATCGATAAAACAGTCATATTTTTCTGCCAATTCAAAAATTTTATGCACAGATTTTACCCCATCTTCCCTTGTAAATTCATAATGAGGAATTCCACCCACACCATCCACACCTAATTGTAAAGCTGTTTCTAAAAGTGGGAGGTTTTCATCTTTACTATAAATACCATCTTGGGGAAAAGCAACTATTTGTAAAGTCATCCAATCTTTGACAGTTTCTTTTACTTCTAAAAGTGCTTGTAATGCTATTAGTGTGGGTTCGCTAACATCAACGTGACTTCTTACAAATAATACTCCTTCTCTGGCTTGGAGTTTAAGTGTTTCGATGGCACGTTTTTTCACATCTTCTATTGTGAGGTTTTGTTTACGATCGCCCCAAATTTCTATCCCTTCAAATAATGTGCCACTTTGATTCCACCGAGGCTCCCCTACAGTCAGTGCCGAGTCTAGGTGGATATGAGATTCTACAAATGGTGGACTGACTAATTTTCCCTGAAGATCCAGCTCTTGGTAAGCAAAAGCTGGAAGAGCGGGGGAGATAGCAGTAATTCTACTGTCATCAATGGCGATATCTACTATTTCTGTTTGTTGGGTTGGTTGCAATAAGCGACAGTTTCGTAGAATTAATTCATAACTTTTATCAGACATAGTTTCTCCTGGTTGAGAGGTTGTGCGTAATCTGGATTTTATCATGGAAAAGAAAAATTTTAGGCGGTAGACGATCGGTTTAAAAAATAAAAATGCACAGAGACTATTCGTAAATAAATCTGTGCATACCGATAAAAAGTAGAAACTTTTTTATCCTATTTATCTAATCAAATAAAATTACATCATTGCGATGCCATATTACTAATTCTCAAACAATTTCCAGCTCTAAATTATGACTTTTATAAAAGTCGTGAGAAAAATGATCTACCTCATTTGTATTACTCAATTCTAAGTTGTAAAAATCTACAAATTCATAATCTGAATAAGGTCCCGCGTGCCAGGTTCCCATCTCTAATTTAATAAAACAATTCCCTGGAATGTTAAAAGCAACTACATCTTCTAATTTTGGTGCATCCTCTGCACAAGGTGGAGCAACTGCCATTAACCATTCCTTTCCTTCTAGGGAACCCAAACATTGAGTACATTCTATATGACGAGTAATTTTAGTAAACTTTCGACTTCTTTTTTTCAACCGCATAATATAGAAGCGTGGTGTACCATTTTCTAAATTTAATTGAGCATCGTCTTGGTCATATTGTTTATGATCTCCTGCCGTCCAAATGACTTGCCCAAATGGTCGAAAATTATCTTGTGTAATTTCTTGAGCAAATAGTTGTTTGACTATTATTGATTGATTCATATTTTCCAAATTTTCGTTATGGGAATTTCTCTGTTATTTTACTCTAAAATTTTCTGAGCTGAGAGTCGGTTCATCAACTACATATTCAACTACTTCTGCTACCTATGACTGTCATGGCG
>JBARXI010000213.1:0-20135 GCA_049647275.1 Microcoleaceae cyanobacterium | reverse complement strand
TAATACCCCACCGTCACCCGCGGTGCTCAAAATTGTTTGGGGGAGCGAATCCCCATGCAATTTTCACATCACGCCTTTCCTACGGAATGCGGAGCAAACAGCATAGCTGCCTTCTGCCTTCTTCAATCCAACCAACAGATGTAATAGTAATAGATAATGCTAGTTTTCGTCATGGTAAAAGTATAGAATAAGTGGTGGAAGCGCGCAGGATATTCTATCTATTATTTACCTCCTTATTCCCCTGATTTAAATAAGCCGTGAAAATTGGTGGGCCGTTTTAAAAACATGGATGAAACAAATATTTTCACAGTTTGAAACAGTTAAAGATTGCGTAGATGCAGCATTGAAAATTTGTCTTAAGGTATTGGCGTAATGCTATACCATCCAAATTTTCCCTTCTAGCTTATTTATTCTTCAATAAACGACCATTTCTATAGATTTATTGAGTCTGAATTTTAACAGCATTCTGTTGAATCTGAATTTCGATTATAAATTCGGTTCCCTCTCCGGGCTGGGAATTACAAAAGATATGACCGCCATGTTTTTCTACAACAATTTGATAGCTGATTGCTAATCCAATACCAGTACCTTTCCCCACAGGTTTTGTAGTAAAGAAAGGATCGAATATTTTATGGCGTACTTGCTCTTTCATGCCCATTCCATTATCAGAAATAGTAATAGTCACCAGATTTTTTTCTACAACGTTTGTTTGAATTTTAATTGTGGGGATTGGCTGCAAATCTGATTTGCTGAATTCCCCTTTTGTTTGTGCTTCTTCCAGAGCATCAATTCCATTTACTATAATATTCATAAATACTTGGTTTAACTGACTGGCATAACAATCTATTAGAGGTAAGTTAGCATATTCCTTAATTAAATTAATCGGTTTTCCAACTTTAGGAGTCAGTCGATTATTCAATATCAGTAAAGTGCTATCTATTCCCTCGTGAATATTAACTGGCTTCATTTCTGCTTCATCAAGCCGTGAAAAATTACGCAACGATAGAACAATTTCACGAATTCTTTCTGTACCTACCTTCATAGATTTTAAAAGTTTAGGTAGGTCTTCCATAATAAAGTCTATTTCTATTTCTTCTCTTTCTGTTTGAATCTCTGCCACGGGAGAATTGTAATGTTTTTGATATAGTTCAATTAAGTGCATTAGTTCATGGGCATAATTATCTGCATATGAGATGTTGCCATAGATAAAATTAACGGGGTTATTAATTTCATGGGCAATACCTGCAACTAACTGCCCTAAGCTAGACATTTTTTCACTCTGAATTAGTTGGGTTTGAGTTAGTTTAAGTTTTTTAATTGCTTGTTCTAATTGAGCAGTTTTTTCTTTCTCTGCTGCTTCTGATTTTTGCAATGCCGAATTTAATTTTGCCAGTTCATCTGCTTGTTTCAGTACAATTTTAATAATCGCATTTCTGAGTTCAATGGCAGCATCAATTTCGCACTTTCTCCAAGGTAAAGATGTTAGTTTAACAGTTCCTTTCCACAATTCAAATGATTTTCTAGGACACAATTTAATGTTACCATTAGGTTCTGTTTTTATAACAGGTGTAGGGTCTCCTGCCCAATCAACTTTTCTCATAACTTCTGGTCGAAACCATAAAATATAAATTTTTTGGGCAGAAGATATTGACAGTGCAAGTAAACCACTAGCTATATCTTTATATTGCTCAAATTTTTGATACACTTTGGGCAGAGAATCTGTATAAAAGACTTCTTTGGTTAACTTTTCTTCTACCCAGCTAATTAATTTTTCAACAGTTATTAATGGTGGAATTTTACCGACTTTATGAATTTTGTCTCCAGAAACTAAAATTGCTCCTTCAGCACTGACTAAATTTAATAGTTTATTTTCACATTCAACCAAAGCGTCAATAAAATTTTCTGCTGTAGAAATTTCTTCAATAATTTCACTTTTAACTGACTTTAGTTCTAGACGATAATCATAATCTTCGTTATTTTCTTTGTAGGCAAGTTCTAAAGACATTGTTTGTCCTAGAAATTCACAAGCCATCCGTAATTCATAAGGTACATATTTTGGTGAATAATGATGACAAGCAATTAAACCCCATAATTTTTGATTTTTGATTAAGGATATACACATTGTAGCGCCAACGCCCATATTTTTTAAATACTCTCTATGACAGTCAGAAACACTCCTTAAAATAGATAAAGTTAAATCAAGTTGTTCATTAGTAATGGGATTTTTTACAGGTATAATTTTCACTGGTTGATAATTAACATCTGCTATTAATCTGAGCCAATTTTTAGTGTAGAGTTTTCTGGCTTGGGGAGGAACATCTAGGCTTGGGTAATTTAATCCTAAAAGTGGGTTGAGGGTTTCTATTTTATCTTCAGCAATTACAGATCCATTGTGTTGAGCATCAAATTTATATACCATTACCCTATCAAACCCCGTTATTTTTCTAATTTCTTCAACTATTATTTGACATAATTGTTTTAGCTCGGCAGCACTTTGCATTTTTGATGCCGTTTCTCTGATAGAATGATAAAAGTTTAAAAATGAAAGACTTGTTTCTGAAATAGCTGGCTCTAGCTCCAGGATTAAACAATTTTGAGAACGATGAATTATGCCATCAAGGATTAAAGATTTATCTGTGGTATTAACTGATAGTTGAATAGGATTTACGGTTTTTAATTCTGGATTATTTTCTAAGCTTTTTCTCAGTTTATCCATTTGGTTTTGGTTGAGAAAGTAACTCAGATTTTGATTCAGTAATTTGTGAGCTGGAATGTCAAATAGTTCAAAAGTATTGTCACTTACCTGTAAAATAGTCAATTCTGGTTCTTTTAACACAAACAATACACCTTGAGGTTGAATATGACCTGATAAATGAATGTGTTCTTGATATTTGTTCGCTAAATCTACTATTTTTTCTTGAATAAGTTGGTTACTGTTCATTTTGATACAATGGTAATGACTTTTACAGGATTAATTATCTATGAAGCCTCTGACTTTCAGTTGATATTTTTATTTGTACAGATATTTGATTTTATCTAATTATCTGGAAGTTAATACATTTAGCTGGTAAATTTTTTGGTAATATCTATTATTACCAAAAAAAAATGGTTTAGAGGAAGTAGATTCATCTATGGAAAGTAAAAAAATAATCTACCTATAGACATAAATCGCCCAGGGTTGCTAGAGAAATGTTTGCGGAGAGTCTATCACCGATAGCAATCTAAACGCTATGAATACGTCTTTAATAAATCCCCATACCGCCACATTTATGTTGCGGCGCTACACAATTTATTTCTGGAGTTTTCCTTCTGCATTCTGTTTTCTTTCATCAATAGTATACATAAATCAACTGTCAAGATTCTTTGGATTTGCGAAATGCTTAAGATTTATTTACAATTTTTAAGTTCCCCAGATAAAATCAAGTAGAATATTTAGGTATAATTACGAGCAAGTTGTGAATAAATGGAATTAGGAGGTACATGGAAAATACTGACTGGCAAAGTATAATTCCTGCAGGAATAGCAATTAGTATTTTTCTGGGAGGAATATTAATGATGTTTACTAATTTCTGGACTGATGCAGTTCAAGAAAAAGAAAAAAATAAAAAATAAAAGGCTATTTTCTTCAACTCTCATCTAAGAAAAGTAAAACTTTCAATTCAAGTAAAATTATCCAGAAAAAGTCAGATAAATTAAAGAAAAAACAAGAGACACTTAAAAAATGTTAGATCTAAACAGCACGATCGAATTTTCACAAATAAATTGTATAGCAATTTGTAGTTTTCTAGTGCCTATGAATCTATTGGCAAGTTTACAGTCAATAATTTTCATAGGGCTGTCTCGCCCCAAACAGGAAATAAAATTAATGGCATTAGTTGCCATTTTTTACGCTTTAATGATTATCTTTCATGTCGGGACATGGTTTATTGTAGGAGTCGTCAGGTTACAAACATTTATTCTTTTATGGTTTGCTAGTTGTTGTTTAATCACAAATATTTTGGCTGTTAGTCATGGCGACAACATGAGAGCAACGATTCAATTTATACAACAATTTATAGTTAAACTTGCTAAGAGTTTAACAGTTCAGAATCAAGAAATTAGCCATGAAACTAAATAGAATCTTTCAGAATAATGTCTGGATTATATTATAATTAGTAGTCTTTATTAGAGATGGGAGTGAACAAGAATGTAGAGATTTTCCATTGAAGGTCTCTACAGAATTTTTGGAAAAGGAATATTGAATTTCTGGAGATTTATCTAAATATAAATCCCACAGACATTTACTAGTCAGCTATGCTGAAAATAGTCTGTTATCTATTCTATTCACAGGCTTAAAATCTATAGAAATAAACTTGAAAAACTTTCCTACTTTATTCCATTCTTTTGAGGACATTTAAGGTGAATGAATTGATTGATTCCTACGGAATGCGGATCAAACGCCTTTATTGTAGCAACAACCTCTTAAAAGTCAAGTTAATTTTTATCGGTTTGGTTATGGTTTTCGATGATTGTAGCAAACTTTAAAATCATTTTTAAGATTTATCTAGAGCCTGTCTAATATCAAGTCTCATTAATTAGCCAGAATAAAAATGTTCTTCTCTTTCAAGAGAGTATCTTTTCGGTGCCGAATGCGGGGCAAACAAATTTATTCCCTACTCCCTACTCCCTAAAGTTTTTATTGTGGGTATTCAAACAGACATGATATAAGTGGGTGGGTTTTAATTATCCGTAAAGTAGCTATAAATATTTCAAACGGTGAAAAGGTCTTGAAAACTAACTTCTGGTTTCATTTTTATACTTTTCATTTTTTTTGCGCAGCATTTGGTAGGAAACGTTTATTTATGCCTACCTACTTAATTTTGTCTAACTGTTCGACTTCAGTATTTATATTACAGCAGATTGCAGGTTAATGTGATAAAGGGTGGTTTCGCCTACTCTTAAACGGACCACACTCCCTAAAAGCATAAATATCTGCACTTAATCAAGTTGGAAACTGCTGTATATCCCGTTGAATACTGATAAATAAGGAAGTTGGGAGAAGGGAAGGGAGAGATTTTCCATTGAAGTAAGAGGATAGGTTTTTTTATCAAGCTATTAAACGGACATGATATAGCAGTCTTATTTTAGCCCTTGTAAAAATATCTCACAAAAAGGAAACAGCTCCGGAAAGCAACAGAATCTCAGATTTTTTATCTGTGTTTTGATTTATGACAAATGACTTAGGATTGCTATATTAGCCCTAAAATCTAGGTCTGTTTTTGTTTGGCTCCAAGGACAGCGATCGCCACTCCAATTAACAATATAATTGCACCCAAAAAAACAATTATAGAAGGCACTTCACCGAACAATAAATAACCTAAAAAACTAGCTCCAACAGGTTCAAATAAAATTGCCAAAGTAACTAAACTAGGAGACACCCAACGCATTGCCCAATTAACACTGGTATGCCCGATTAATTGAGGTAATAACCCCATTAAAAGTAAATAAAAATAAACCAAACCAGAATAGCCAAAGTAGCCAGCACCTGAAAAGAAGGGAATAGGCAATAATACAATTGCAGCTACACTATAAGCTACCACAACATAACCTCCAATACCAAACCCTCTACTTTGAGCTTCACGTCCCAAAAGCATATAGAAACTTACTGTCCAAGCCCCCATAAGGGCCAAAAAGTTTCCCAGGAGAGTGTTACTACCCGTAGTTGCCCCACCAATATCTGCAAAACCGATGGTTAGCCCTCCAGCCATAGCTACCACTATGCCAATAACCGTCTGGCGAGAGAGTTTTTCCTTTAGCCACAACCATGATAATAAAGCTACCCAGATGGGGTTAGTAGTGACAAGGACAGTAGAGGCTGCGATTGAAGTATAAGATAAAGAAGTAATCCAAATGACAATGTGGGCAGCCAGACAAACTCCGGCTGCTCCAGCATAAAGTATTGCCCCTGGTTGGAGACTTTGCTTCTCAATTTTTGACCATGCTGGCACTAATAATAAAGCAGCGATCGTCACGCGGGAGGCAGCAATAACGAGACTAAAGCCTACCCCACTCATTCCTGCAGAGAGACTTGCCAACCTGATTAATATTGCACCAGTAGATATTGCTAAAATACCAGTAGTTAGAACTAATAAAATTAGGGAATTAGGAGGTTTCATAACGAGATTAAAAAAGGTATGATTAACTTTATACAGTTATTAGTTAATTATGCTGAAACTCTTTATTGTTGTTTTAATTATCCTCATTGGCTCCGCCTTTTGTTCTGCTACTGAAACTGCCTTGCTTTCGGTTTCTCCCATCAAAGTACAACAGTTAGCACAGTCTAAAAAACCAGCAGCATTAGCACTGTGGGGAATTAGAAAAAAAATTAATCGCCCAATTGCTACTGTTGTGATTATTAATAACATTTTTAATATAGTTGGTAGTATTTTAATTGGTAATATTGCAGCTTCAGTTTTAGGAAATACTTGGTTAGGAGTTTTTTCTGCTATTTTAACATTTTTGGTGATAGTTTTTGGGGAAATTATTCCCAAAACTCTGGGGGAACGCTATGCGATTAAATACGCCTTAAGCATAGCTTTACCTGTGCAGGGATTAACTTTTATATTTACTCCTATAGTCTGGTTGATGGAAAAAATTACTTCTCCTTTTACTAAAGGGAAAAAACTACCCACTACTAACGAAGCAGAAATTATGTTTTTAACCAGAATAGGATATCAAGAGGGAGTTATTGAAGGTGATGAAGCCGAAATGATTAGAAGAGTATTTCGGCTAAATGATAAAATTGCAGCTAATATTATGACCCCCCGCATAGCGACAACTTATTTATGGGCTAATTCTACTTTGGCTGAAGTTAAGGAGGAAATTATTGCTTCTCAACATAGCCGGATAGTTGTGATTGAAGATTCTATAGATGATGTGGTTGGTGTGGCATTGAAGTATGAATTACTTCAGGGCATGATTGAAGGCAAAGAACATCAAAAAATTGCTGATGTTATGCGAGAAGTAAGGTTTATTCCAGATACATTAAAGGTAGACCAGTTGTTGAAGGAATTTCAGAAATATCGTCAACATTTGATGGTGGTTTTGGATGAATATGGAGGAACTTCTGGGGTGGTAACTCTGGAGGATGTGTTGGAAGAATTAACTGGTGAAATTGTTGATGAAACTGATAGAAGTGTTGATTTACAAATAGTAGCAAGGATGAGAGGAAAAAGGAAATTAAAAGATGAGTAGGTTTTGAAGAAGGTGGTAGGTGGTAGGTGGTAGGTGGTAGGTGGTAGGTTAATTAAGAGGGAAAAAGGAGTAAAAAGTAAGACTCTTTCAATAAAAGAGATTAATTAATGAATATTGATTTCTCACACTACTATTATGTCTTTAATACCAAATTAATATGAAGTTGCATAGAATAAAAGTTTACTCACAGTTGACTGTATATACAGAATGACAAATTAATACATCCATAATTCTGTGCAGCCTCACATAAAATTGGTATAAGTAGATTCTCTTTTTTACTGCCCTAATGTAAATATAATTAATTGCTATAAACTATTTTTTTCGGTAATTTTTCATTTTCTCTAAGAGTTGCGTTACACTATTTTCTATACAGATAAAATTTGAATGATCGATAAAATATCAATAAAAAAAACAATGCTACCAACAGTTTTAATTACTGGCGCTTCTCAAGGTTGTGGCAAAGCTACCGCACTTTTATTTGCTAGAAAAGGATATAATGTGGTCTTGGCTGCTAGGAAATTAGATAGATTAGTAGAAACAGCCAATGAAGTTAGAGAAATTGGTACATCTGCATTAGCTATTCCCACCGATGTTACCGATATTAAACAGGTAGAATATTTAGTACAAAAAGCTATAGATTTTTATGACAAAATCGACCTACTAGTTAATAATGCTGGTATTTGTCTGACTGGTACAATGGAACATACAACATTAGCAGATTTTCAACAGTTAATGAATGTCAATTTTTTCGGTTATGTGAATACAATAAAAGCTTTATTACCACATTTTATCGAAAGAAAATCGGGAACTATTATTAATGTTGGTTCTATTGGTGGAAAAATGCCTTTGCCACAAATGACCGCTTATTGTGCTAGTAAATATGCAGTTACCGGATTAACGGATACTTTACGTTTGGAATTACAGTCAAAAGGAATTAATGTTAGCTCTGTGCAGCCTGGGGTTATTAATAGTGATTTTATGGAAAGGGCGCAGTTTCGGGGTGGAGATAATTCTGAAGTAGAAAATCGTCGTCAACAAATGAATTCTGTTTTAGCATCTAATTTTGTTAGTCAGCCAAAAGATATTGCTGAAGCTATCTGGAATGCTGTCAAAAATCAGCAGTCTGAAGTAGTAGTAGGTCCAGCTACTTTAGCAACAGAAAGTTATCGGTTATTTCCGGGTTTAGTTCAATTTATGATGGGAAAAGTTTAGAAAGAGTTATCCTGTGGTAAGTAGGTGGGCATAATTAAAGATCGAGCAGTTGTAGGGTGGGCAATGCCTATAAATATCTTTGTAAAAAGGCTATGGTTGATTTAGCATTGCCCACATTATGCGTTTATTTATGCCGACCTACTTAATTAACAATGCAAAAATATGTAAATTATAGTTGTGTAGAGTAGTTGATACAGGAAAAGTAAAAAAAGAACTGTGAGACTTTAATTCCGCACTCACCAATCAAGATGCAATTAAATAGCTGTTTTCAAAAATATTTGATAAATACTTTATTATATATAACACTACGCAAATAGGTGAGAAAATTTCTCTACTCCCTACTCCCTTAGAACCAAAAATTATTGTCCCAACCAAAAAACGTACTGCTATATAATATCCTCTCAGAAAAAAAAGTCTTGGCAAATATTTAAATTGCCTTATCCTAAATTAAGATAATGAAAAAAGTTAGTAGCTCTCCAAATAACTATTAGCTAGGAAATTAATTCCTTGACAAACTGCTTCTTTAGCAAATAATTAACAAACAATTTATTAACCATGGAAATTCAAGCATTAGCAGCAAAAACACAAGGTGCAAAACTCGAACCTTATACTTTTGAAACAGCACCACCTCAAGACTATCAGTGCATAATTAAAGTATTAGCTTGTGGGATATGCCACTCAGATATTCACATGGTCGATAATGACTGGGGAATCTCAAATTATCCCCTGGTGCCTGGCCACGAAGTCGTTGGGGAAGTTGTAGAAATAGGGCCACAGGTGAAACACATTCAGAAAGGCGAGCGTGTCGGTGTTGGTTGGCAGCGCTCCTCTTGTCTGCAATGTATAGACTGTATGCGGGGTGATGAAAATCTTTGCGATCGCAACCAACCATTAATTGCCACTGGGCCTGGTGGGTTTGCGAGCTATTTGGTGGTAGACTCCCGGTTTGCTTTTCCCATTCCAGCAGGTATTGATACCAAAGTTGCCGGGCCTCTATTATGTGGAGGTATCACCGTTTACGCTGGTTTACGCTATGCCGGAATGAGTTCTGGACAAGAAATTGGGATTATCGGTGTTGGTGGTTTAGGTCACATGGCAGTGCAGTTTGCCAGGAAGTTGGGCAACCGGGTAACGGTGTTTACTACTTCCGATGATAAGGCTGAATTTGCCAGTAATTTGGGTGCAGATGAGGCGATTGTGGTTAAGAAGGGACAAGACCCATCTCAGCCATCGCGTCAGTTGGATATTTTGTTGAGTACAGTGCCAGCATCTTTGAATTGGGATGCGTATATTGAGTTTCTAGGTTCTGATGGCACTCTATCATTTGTAGGTGTGCCGGATGCGCCTTTGAATTTATCTCTGTTTCCGTTGTTGATGAAACGGCGGCGAGTGATGGGGTCTCCTATTGGAGGTCGCGCGATGATGATGGAGATGTTATCGGTGGCAGCAGAATATAAAATTGAACCGATGGTTGAGGTGTTTCCATTGGATCGGGTAAATGAGGCGATGCAAAAAGTTAAGGATAATCAGGTGCGGTATCGGGCAGTTTTAACTGTTAGTTAGAAATGGGTTTTTTGGGTTAAGCAAAAACTTAACCCAATATTTTGAGTATTTTAAAATATAAATTAAAAAAGAAAAACCTAATTATTACTATTTCCCTATACGCAATAATACAATAAAAAACTATATATCAACTGAGTTATGACTCATTTGCATTACTTCTGCGTAGTATGAAAAAATCGCGTTCGCTCTATCTTCATTCTCAAGCTATTGAGATTTACCCACTCTACTCATTTTATGGCAAATTAAAAAACAAAAACTGAAATACTACTATTTCTCTATACGCAATAATACAATAAAAAACTATATATTAACTGAGTTATAGCTCATTTATATTACTTCTGCGTAGTATGAAAAAATCGCGTTCGCTCTATCTTCATTCTCAAGCTATTGAGATTTACCCACTCTACTCATTTTATGGCAAATTAAAAAACAAAAACTGAAATACCACTATTTTCCTATACGCAATAATACAATAAAAAACTGTATATCAACTGAGTTATGACTCACTCATATTACTATTTTGTAATATGAAAAAATCGCAGTCGCTCTATCTTCATTCTCAAGCTATTGAATTTGCTCACTCTACCTCATCTACTCTTGCCCATGCCAAATGCTTCCTTTGCAAAACCAATCTTTTCCCCAATACCTGAAAGTTTTGACAAAGCTTCGTCGATAGTTTCCAACCTCCAAATCAATCCCTCTCCATTAGCAATCTGAATCGAAAGACCAGGACGAGCATTAATTTCTAACAAAACAGGTCCTTTCTCTCGGTCTAGCACAATATCAACTCCCAAATAGCCAAACTCAGTTTCATCACTTAATTTAGCAGCCATCTCCAAAATAGTTTGCCAATGAGGAATTTGGCGATCACTCAAAGCATATCCCGTTTCTGGATGCTCATCAATATAGCGGTTATACTGAATCCCTTTTAAAGTCTTACCCGTAGATAAATCAATGCCAACCCCAACACCACCTCTATGTAAATTTGCCTTACCATCAGAAACCCGTGTTGGCAATCGTAACATTGCCATTGCCGGAACGCCACGATAAATAATTACCCGAATATCAGGAACTCCTTGATAAGCAATTTCGTCAAATACCGGATCGAATTGTACCGCAGCTTCAATAATTGCCACATCCGCTTGCCCACCCAAGGAAAACATACCACCGAGGATGTTATAGAGGTGATATTGTAAATCGTCTGGTTTGAGAATCGAACCATTAACTTTCAGATAGCCTTCATCAGTGACATCTTTAATCACAAGAATTCCATCTCCTCCACTACCTCTAGATGGCTTCACTACAAAGGATGTATATTCGCCAATTACTTCAGATAATTGCTTCACTTGATTTTGGAAAGTAATCACACCGTAAGTTTCTGGCACTGGAACATCAATACTTTCAGCTATTTTTTTTGTCTCTAGTTTAGAGTCAGCCAGACGATAAAGCTGACGTGGATTAGTGGGGAAAATATAATCCAAATTACGAGCGTTAACTCCGAGAATACCGTGACGTTTTAGTGAAAATAGAAACATGATTTTATCTGTTTGAATGCTTATAAATAATTGGAGTTAGGGAACGAAAGTAGGGGTTATATTGCCAAACTCCTGTGGGAGCAGACAAGGGAAATAAGGGAAACTTAGTAATTATCTGAAATATAGTAATTGATACTACTGAGTATTTATTTTAGTTCCCTTAAAAGTGGGATAATCTGTAGCAAAGTATTTAGTTTTTATATTCTATCAAGCCTGAGAAATTAATTTTATATTTGACAAATAATACTAAGTTAATGATACATATTTCTAGTTTTTGATTAGAGGTTAGTTACTTCTTTATATTTTTTACAATTTACAAAAAATTATACTCTTAATATCATGTCCGGATAAGAGCGTGATAAAAAACTTTCTCCTCTTCTTCTTCTTTTTTCTCCTCTTGTTCTTTTTTCTTCCTTTTTCTTCCCTCCTGTACGTCGCCAAGACGTTAGTTAATTTTTTATATTTTTTGTAAAAAATATACTCTTAAGTTCACAATACAATAAACTTTTTAATCATCTGTGGCAAGGATTTACTTTTTACCTGGTTATTCTCGTTTAAAAATGTAGAAATTAATGAAAGTTTTCTAGATAAAGCTTTTTTTTAGAAAAAACATCAATCAAATAATTATTTAATATAGCTTTTAGTGTTTTTTCTATCTATTTGGCGAAAAATAGTCTCTTGAATTTTTTGCTAAACGCTGATTCATCAAGTAAATCTTAAAGAAGCTTCTGTTGCCTATTACAGTGAATGCGAAAGGGGATATTAAAGCAATTATTTTGGTTGACAAAATCGTTAACCACCCGTGGCAATAAGCAGGAATAACTTTCAATTTTCGAGATTGCTACTATACGGTTCGGCTTTGCCAACGACTGAGAAGATGTTTGATCCAGAAGGTTAATACCAAAGTCAAAAAAGGTAGTTACATTCTAATCTGTTATTTATTCTTATAATTAAAAGGTGGATGTTTACAGTTTCTGCAAACATCAAACCTTTTTATTCTCTTTTTAATATATTTGCTTTTCCTAGATTCGATGGTTTTTATACTATATTAAATGTTCGGTCACACTCTGCAATATTTTATAAAATTGGTATAACTGATGGGATAGTCGTCTCCCAATTGACTTGATTATAAATTAGCCGTAGTTAGCCCTTATCTTTAAATGTGAACTGTTAGTACAATCTAAAAGCTAACACTTTCTTAATTCCACCTAAGACCTACCACCTAAGACCTACCACCTTCTTCTAACTGCTTTTGTAGTGACATAAATCTGTAATATTCAGTTAGTTTATAGCCGTTATAGCGACCCATCAAAATATTGACTCCCAATATTACTAACAACAGTTCCGGGAAAACAAATAGCCAATGCTGCACATAGTCATTAACCATAAAAAAGTATCCAATCAAGGCAGCTAAAATCGTACCAACTCCAGCAATAATAGTTTCCTTTGCACCACTGTCTTCCCACATTGTTGAAGCACGTTCGATAGTCATTGCCAGAATAACAATCGGGAATAAAGAAACCGACAAACCAAGATTAATATCTAAGCTTTCCATAACTATTGCCAGTAAACCAATAATTAAAACCGTCGCAGTCAAAATAGATGCAAGTCGAGGCACGATTAAAAGCTGTAGTCGGTTGAGATAGCTACGAAACAAAAGCCCAATAATCACTACTAACACAAAAAGCCCAATACCCACCCCCAAACCAGTTTGTCGAAAAGCGAGGGAAATCAGAATCGGTGTAAATGTGCCAAAAGTAGATAAACCGATCATTTGATGTAAAATTGAAATTATTAAAGCACCAAGAGGGATAAGGATCAGGATTTGAATCACCCGTTGAGTTGTTAGAGGTAATCTGAGAAAAGAATATTCTAAAAAAGGACTGCTTTGTTGTCCATCTTGCCAAGCTGACCGGGTTAGCCCCTGGTTTGTATTAGGCTGAACGACTACTGATAAATCTACACCACCTGCTCCTTCAGCTGTTAAAACTCGATCTGTTCCATACCACCAATTCAGGTAGCGGTCTTGCTGTTTAAAACTGCCATCTAAAGGATCGAAAATTAGCCAGCGGTCGCCTTGTTTTACCTCCAGCCACTCAATAAAATCTGTGGAGTAAACCTCTTCGCCTCTCAAGAAAATACCATTGCCCACTCGTGCGGGTACTTCTGCTCGGTCTAACAAAAATGCGGCTATTTGTACTGTTGATTCTGGCTTTTTCACATTCTTACCGAGCGTTTGAATGCGGATATCCTCTGTGTTGAGAGTTAGTTGATATATTTCTTTGGCAAAAGATAGGCGATCGTCGTTTGAGTTAGCTTTTGCCTGTTTAATCAAAGCAATAATTTCTGGAGCTGGCAAATTTTCGTCTAAATTATCCTTTACTCTGGCGGTATTTTCGCCAAACCTAACCAATTGCTTATCTACTAACCGCCTGCCTGAAATTGATACATCTTCTTCTATGGGGGAAAATCCAGTTTTTCTATTTATGTTAGCTCGATAAAAGATAAAACCGTCATTGTTAGTAGCATCTTGCTTTTTAAACACAGCTATTCGATTAACCCCATCTTTCTCTGTTTTGACTTCACGGGCAAATCCTTGATTAACAAAATCTTCCTTGGCAATTTCATAACGTTGAGATTCTTGGGGAAGATGAAAGCGAATAGTTGTTGGTAAATTTGTCTCTGTTGATAAAACTGACGGCTGGGAAACCAGAGATATTTTCGCCTCAAGATACCAACTATCAAAAGCTTGATTTGGTAATAGTGGGATATCTGAAACAATCAACTTATGGATAAAAATAGATAATCCAATCGCTGCTAGAAATAATGCTAAAAGTAAAGCATGAAGAGTACGTTTCATTATTATTGCGCCTCCTCTGTTTCACAGGATGGAGTTTTGGTAAATGTCGCCGATGAATCAATTACCAACTTACCTTTAGAGAGCATATTACGTCCGACTAAAACCGAATAATTAAAGTCACTTCTGTCGGCTAGATTTACCTCTTCTTCTACCCACCGACCAGCAATGCACATTTTCATTTGTACTACTGGGCGACGAATATAATCTTGAGTACGACTCTCAATTTTTACCCATCTTGTAACTGGCAACTCATAAATTTTGCTAACTCCTTCTTCATTGCTAAAACGGAATTTAATCATGCCACCAGATTCTGTTTCCTCATCTGGTTTTTCTAGAATTTCCGCGTTAATAGAAGTGGTTGTTGCGCCGGTATCGAGCTTGACTTTTATTTCTTCTTCTATACCAGCAATTTTTCCTTTTTCAATCCATCCTATTGTTTTAGATTCTATTGATTTAACTCCTGTTGCTTGTATCTTTTGCCCGGTGCATCCGACTCCAGATAATAAACCTATGGAAAAAACTACAAAAATTTTTTTACTTATGGTTGATGCTAACCTATCTGATTTTATTTTCATATATATAAGGGATACTAACTATTAGGCTTCTTAACCTTAACTCATTTGCAAAGTTTTGTAAATACTTGAAAAATAATTGGATGAAATCTAAATATCCACGAAATTAAGCACCCATAATTAGTGAGTTAATTCCCGTAAAATTAGGTATATTTCGTGTATTTTGGTCGAGTAAATTTACATAATATTACCGATTGACAGTAAGGCAAAAATATATTTATTTTTTTAGAGAGCGCTCGCTAATAATCCTAATTTTTTTGCCTGACATCTATCTCTGGGAAGAAATTTGTTTAGAACCAAATCTAGAATAATTAAGCTAAAAGGTAGATTTTTATGAATTAGTAAAAATCGCATTTTGTCTGGCAGATTATAGTCATTTCAGTTATCAGTTAGGCTCTTGACAGAGTAGCAAAGCTTGCTTCAGAAAGAGGAACTGCGTTATCAGTAACGCCTGCAATAGGCAGGGCGTTTTCATTCTCCAAAATCAGTAGTCAATTTTCGTAAAAATAATTCTGTTTTTGCCCCTAATATTTCTCGGTTTTAATTTAATTAATTTTGATTTTGCCGGAAAAATAACTTGCTCTTTTTTTTGAGCATAAAAAATTAGATTTATGCTTTTAAAACAAGAGATAATCGTTTTATTTTCATTTTTTTTACCCTTTATTTTGACGAAAAATATATTTTATTGTCTATAGAATATTAGACTTAATAGTAGCCAGTATTTATGTTTTTTACTCTGATTTATACAAAACTATTTGACCTTTTTTAACTCCTGAATTATACTATTTATCGTAATATATTTAAAGTCAAAATTTAAGCGCTTTTTTTTAATTTTACCAACAAAAAGAGCACTTTGATTTTTTTTGCGAGCGCAGAGAAGGAAAACGCCCTGCTTAAAAAGGGAGCCTTAAGACCTTATTTTTTTTGTCAGTATGACATTATCCAATACCAGTGTCAAAAAAAGCTACAAAGTATTAGAATCCTAGTAGTCAGGATATCTGAATTCATAAGGTAAAAATCATAAATAATTGTATATTCCTTGTTGCCTGTTGCCTGTTGCCTCCCCCAAAAAATGGTTTAAATACTAAACAGCTTACTATTTCTTTTATCTCAGAGTAAAATGGCTATATCATTGATTCAACAAAGTTATCTTTATCTGTAAAAAAACACAATCTTCTATGAATCTTGATGTGACTAATAGCTTAACCGATTTGTATACCAAAATTGACGAAGATATAGCTGTCTTCCAGGCTAAAACTAAATTGCATTGTCCCCCCGGATGTGGTTGGTGTTGCTTGAATCCCGATGTTGAAACCACCATCCTCGAAATATTACCAGTTGCGCTGGAACTATTTCGTAGGGGAGAGGTGGAAGTATGGCTCGAACAAGCCAAAGCATCAAACGAGCAGGGAAGGTGTATTTTTTATCAACCTGACCCTGTTATTGATGGTAATGGTCGGTGTCAGGTTTATCCTTGGCGACCAACTATTTGCCGATTATTTGCCTTCGCTACAACGACCAATAAATCGGGACAGAAACAACTTGCTGCTTGTGTTCGTCATAAAAAGGCTATGCCGGAAATTGTTGCCCAAGTGGAGGAAGCGCTCGCTGTGGGTAGTATTGATGCTCTTAATTTTTCTGATGTCGCCCAACAGGTGACAAATATAGACCCAACTCTAGCACAGCAACGTTTGCCTATTAGTGAAGCATTCAAAGTTGCCGTGGAAAAGGTGGGGCTATATTTGCAAATGTCTGCTCTTTGATATCAAGTAATACTAAATCCGGCGATCGAGAGAACCAATATTTATGAAGGTAAGGCAGAAGGCATCCCCCCTAGCCTCCTTTGAAAGGGGGGTAGGGGGGTTAGAGGGGAATTTGAAAAACGTACTTTTGAAAACCGGATTTGGTATAACATTAATTAACCGCAATGTAGGGACGTTGCATGCAACGTCCCTACGAGGTTGAGGAAAGATTGTTTGTTATAGTTGTTTAATGAGACATAATATGAACTATTATGTAAAAAGCTAGTGTGTAATTAATTTTGCTTGGGTACTTAATGCTCCCTTTCTGTTTATGAGAAAGCTTTTGTTGTTTGGATAAGTTTGTGTTGGGTTGCGCTCCGCTTAACCCAACCTACAAGACTTCAAGACTAATTATAGGAAATCGCAATTTCGACAGACAACTCCTCAATATTACTCAAAACTACCCAAGCCCCAGCCTCCAACAATTTGGCACTATAAGCCTCTCGCTTTGCTTGACTCTCCAGCACATGGGGAGGCAACACCCCCACCCCTACCCAATTTCTCGACGGTGCAGTCTGACGAGCTTTTTCGACAGTAAACATATCTCCCACTGTATCGCCAGCATAAATAACTGGCAGATTTTCAGCCATTCCATGCTCTTTTTCCAATTGCTGCAAAACCGTAAATAATCCTGTGGGGTCAGGTTTTCCCGGTGCATCCTCCATCGCTACCACCACCGGGGAACTCAACCCTAACTTACCTTCCAAAACATAAGCTGCTTCAGCTCGCATCGCCCCACTAAAAAATCCCCAAGCAATTCCGGCTGCTGTCAACCGCTCAAAATAACCACAACTCACCAGCAACCCTTCCGAACAAATATAACCAGTCCAGTTATCCTCATCTGGCCCCCGATAACGAGACTGAAAAAAAGCCACTAACTTTTGATAATCCAGACCCACATCCTCCCGCTTCCGACCTTGGCCCTCAAAATAGCGATAAACCAACTCTCTTGAAGCCTCCCAGTCATTATTCCAAATACCCTCAGATTTAAGTTGGTCAATATCTGCCAAAGTGGGGCAAAACTTACCCTGAGTAAAATGCTCTACCGTATCCGCGATCGCCCGCCGATAAGACCCCCCAACATCCCGAATCACACCATCAATATCAAAAACTAAAATTGCTTTGTCCATGACTAAAATTCCGTGCTAGAATCAAATATTGTGCAAACTTTTACAATAAGCCTAAATTGGCTCTGGAGGTAAATTGTCCAAATTCATTCTGAAAGTGCTCTGGTTAGAGGATAATGTAGCACTTGCCGTCGATCAAGTAGTCGGTAAAGGTACTAGCCCTTTAACTTCTTACTTTTTTTGGCCTCGTAATGATGCTTGGGAACAACTGAAAACAGAAATGGAAGCTAAACACTGGATTAGTGAAGTAGACCGGGTGGATCTTCTCAATCAGGCTACTGAAATTATTAACTACTGGCAAGAGGAAGGCAGAAGACGCCCAATGTCAGAAGCCCAAGGTAAATTTCCAGAAGTCGTTTTTACAGGTAGCAATTAGTAAGCTATCAAATTTGCTGATGAACCGGGAACACCTATGAAAAACCTAGCCAATCCTAGACATTTTTAGGAATTGTCTTTCAGAGGTTGCAGATTAAGTCTTAACTGACTAGGTTGGCTGGTCACGACCACAATATGTGAACTCCAGCATATATGCTGGTCGCTCTAAATTAAGGAAATTGTTTAATAGCAACAATCGGGAATGGGCCCGTAAGGTATAACCCACTCAAACCAATCAAAGGTTGGAATAGTGGAGATTTAGCATTGAACATTGAAACTGGGCAAGTTGGTAGAGTTAATCCTCGCTCAAAATCAAATAGCTTTAACTTCACAGTTCCCGGACAAAAAGCTAAAAGTGTTCATGTGAGCAAATTAAAAGTTGTACATAAAAAAGACGGTTATACCTATACATTTTGTCCACAGTTGTCCATAAATGTCGAGGAAAATGCCGTCTAAAACTCAACAGACATCGAAAACAAGCAACCAGCTACCACTGGTAACTTCTCCAGCTATTCTCAAAAAAGCGATTTTATATAAGCTTAATAGTCATATTTCAGGTCGTGGTGAGTTGGTGCTTCCATGTCTGCCTGGTTTGCTGGATTATTATATGGATATTATTGATAAGTTGTTTTCTGACCTGGGTAGACCAATGCCAGAGGAAAGACAACTACAGTTACGGCAAATGATTCAAACGAAGTTAGCAGAGGGGTTTAGTGTTTCTGCGACTTCGATGCTTGTTATTCAATATGAATTAGTGAAGCCTCCCAACACAGGTATGGCTTGTCAGGTAAGTGTTCGTAGCCCGAGTATGGGAGAGCAGTATAAGTCTTGGTTGGAGACGAGAAAACCGCCGTTGTTTGGCTCTCACCCAGATGCTAAGGTTTTGGCAACTGCTGCGGAAATTGGTAAAAACGCTTCATTAAGAATATTAGATGTGGGGGGTGGCACTGGTCGGAATGCTTTACCTCTGGCTCGGAATGGTCATTATGTGGATGTTTTGGAGTTGACTCCTGCATTTATTGAACAACTAGAAGCAGCGGTCGCTACCGAAAAGTTATCGGTGAATGTGATAGAGGGAGATATCCTTGACCCACTCATACGGATGCGACCAGCTTTTTATCAGTTGGCGATCGCTTCGGAAGTTGTATCTCATTTTCGAGATGTAGACCAACTGCGACTATTTCTGGCAAAAATGTCTGATTTTATTTGCTCTGGTGGTTTGCTGTTGTTTAATTTATTTTTAACGGTAGATGGATATGTGCCAGATCGGTTAGTACGAGAAATGGCGCAGTTATCTTGGTCGAGTTTGTTTACTTCACAGGAGTTGGTAGAGGCAATGGAGGGTTTACCGTTGGCGATCGTTTCTAATGAGTTGGTAGCAGATTACGAATATCAGCATCTACCGCAAGAAGCATGGCCTCCAACGAGTTGGTTTAATAGTTGGGCGACTGGTAGGGATGTCTTTCCTCTGGCTAATGGTAGACCGCCGATGGAGTTACGGTGGATATTATGTCGCAGGGTATAGGTAGGGAATAGGTTTGATGTGGTAAGTGCAACGAGGCGATCGATAATTTAATCATAAGAATTGATTCAAAAAGTAAATCTTAAACTAGCTCCCTCGCCTATTACTGTCCGTAGTGAGGGGGGCACAGAAAGCAATGATTTTAGTTTACCAGAAGTGTCGCCCCCCTCCGTGGTAATCTTTGACCAAGCATTTAAGCTAGGGAAATTACCGAATAATTAAGGTAAAAAGCCTCTCCTTTAAAGGAGAAAGCGGTCGTTTCGCGGAGCGACATGTAAAGCGGAGCTTCCCCGTTGGGTGGGATGGCGATCTTCGGAGCGGCTCTGCACTCTTC
>JBARXI010000212.1:0-11549 GCA_049647275.1 Microcoleaceae cyanobacterium | reverse complement strand
AAAGCTATCGAATATCTCCAAAAGAGTTTGCAGATTGCTATGGAAATAGGCGATCGTTATAAAGAGGGTAATGCTTTGGGGAATTTGGGTCTTGCTTACTATTCCCTAGGAGACTATCGTCAAGCTATCGAATATCTCCAAAAGAGTTTGCAGATTGCTATGGAGATTAGCAACCTCAATGGAGAGGGTAATGCTTTGGGGAATTTGGGTAATATTTACTATTCCCTAGGAGATTATCGTCAAGCTATCGAATATCTCCAAAAGAGTTTGCAGATTGCTATGGAGATTATGAATGTTCGTGGAGAAGCTAATGCCATGACAAATTTGGGTAATATTTATCATTCTCTAGGAGAATATCATAAAGCCATTGAATATCATCAGCAGCATTTACAAATAGCTAGGGAAATTGGCGATCGCTCTGGGGAGGGTAATGCTTTGAGGCATTTGGGTGTTGCTTACCGTTCCCTAGGAGAATATGACAAAGCTATCGAGTATCATCAGCAGAGTTTACAAATAGCCAGGGAAATTGGCGATCGCTCTGGGGAGGGTATTGCTCTAGCAAACTGGGGAGAAACTCTGCTCAAGTTAGAAAAATATCCCGAATCTCTGGAATATTCACAAGCCGCATTAGATATATTTCAGCAAATAGGAAACCCCCATCACCAAGCAATAGCTCTCAAGAATATAGCAGAAAGCCACCAACACTTAGGAAACTTAGATGCAGCACGACAGTATTGCGATGAAGCGTTGGCTATTTTCACAGAATTAGGAGTGCCAGAATTGAAAGAATGTCAGGAGTTGCTTCAGGAAATTCAAAGGTTAAAAGGCAAAAGTCAAAAGTAAGAACATCAGTTAAAATCTGATTCTCCAAAAAGGAGTCCTTTGTACAGAAGAGCGATCGCTCCCCACTTCCTCCCTTGCAAAAACTGCTCCTTTTAAGTATCGTACTATAGAAAAAACCAGTTCCCAAAAAATGCCCATGAAAACAAAAAGCTTTACTGCCATAGTTTACCGAGAAGAGGATATGTATATAGCTGAATGTCCTGAAATTGGTACAGTTGACCAAGGTGCGACAATCGAAGAAGCACTGGCAAATCTTAAAGAAGCAACAAAACTATATCTCGAAGAGTGTCCGCCACCGGACGAGACAAC
Organism: Microcoleaceae cyanobacterium; assembly: GCA_049647275.1. Taxonomy (GTDB): domain Bacteria; phylum Cyanobacteriota; class Cyanobacteriia; order Cyanobacteriales; family Microcoleaceae; genus JASJEE01. The sequence continues at coordinate 10,397 of JBARXI010000212.1, read as the reverse complement.
CCCAAGATTTGTTACGAACATCGAGGTTAGTTATGCCTAGACTGCCAAGAATCTCAAGCAAAGAAGCAATTCGCACCCTAGAGCGTCTGGGTTTCGAGCAAGTCAGGCAAACAGGTAGTCACGTTGTTCTCAAAAAACCCTTGCGAGATGGAAAAATTGTTTGTGTCGTGCCACTGCATAACGAATTAAAAATTGGTACTCTTAGTGGCGTTCTCAAACAAGCTAAAATTACCCCGGATGAGTTTATCGCCAATTTATGATAGGCAGAAAAAAAAGAACAGCAAGCACGTTTTTTCTATGTAGTAACACGACTCTACATTCAAAATAAAGCGATCGCTCCCTACTTCCCTTTCTACAAAAAAATGCTATAATCATCAAAATTTATCAATATTAAAAGTAAGTAATTATGTCTTCTTCAATTATCTCACAACACATAGAAATTACAGAAGATATCTGTGGTGGAAAACCTCGTATTGCCGGACATCGAATTAAAGTTCAAGATATTGTTATTTGGCATGAAAGAATGGGAATGTCTCCAGATAAAATTATTTATCATCATCCTACTATTACCTTAGCAGATGTTTATGCAGCTCTAGCTTATTACCATGACCATCGAGCAGAAATTAGGCAACAAATTGAAGAAGGAGAAGCTTTTGCCACACAATTACAAGGGAAAAAACCATCTTTAATTCAAAAAATTATCCATGGTAAAAATGTCAAGTAAAATAAAATAAAATTTCATCTAAATGAAAATGTCAGTAATGCCATAGCAAATGGTTTAAGAATGCGAGGAATTGATGTTACAACCTCAGCAGAAGCATTGCTCATTGGTGCATCTGACCAACAACAATTAGCTTATGCTTTATCTGAAAAACGAGTCATTCTTACTTTTGATGATGACTTTCTCAGTTTAGCTGCCACAGGTATTGAACATTATGGGATTATTTATACTCGTCAATAACGTCAGTCAATAGGAAAAGTTATTAGCGATTTAGTCTTAATTTGGGAAGTTTAGAACCTGAATATATGTACAACAAGATTGAGTTTTTGTAGCTCATAGTAAATTGAGTGATGGCTTATAAAGACCTGCATCATCCAATGATAGTTTTCTATTGACCATTATGACCATTGAGCAGAAATTAGTGCTGGTTTTGGAGTGATATAATCTCTAGCTGAAGCGGATCGGAAACCGGGTTTGTATTAGATATCCCACAATACCCACATCTACTCACACAAACCTGGTTTCTATAAAAGGCGTAATTTATAACTTTATTTTGCTGCGCGATCGCTCTTTTAAACTATCAACTTTTTACCCATTCCATAGCTTGGTCTTTTTCTGAGAAAGTGAAACATTTAACCTCTATATTGGTAAAAATTTTATTACTAGCAGCAGCCAATTTAGTCATCCAACCTTCCTCGCACACTACTGCTTTTTTATCAAAATCTTTCAGATGTCGCAGAGCAAATTTTAAGTCTTCCCAGAAAGCTTCGAGAGATATTCCCTGAAGATTCTTAACTTCAACATAAACTCGTAATTTAGTTTGAGATTTTAGTCTTTGCTCAACTAAATTTGTCACTTTATCAATATCACTTGTTTCAATTTTGCCGTCAATATTGAAACCAACAATATTCTCATTGGGTGTAGGTATAATTTCAATCATGGTAGTTTTATCCTTATTTTATTAAGTAGTTAGGCACGAATAAACCTAAGTATGTAACAAAATATCAAGTTGCGGAAACTCTTAGGATTTCTATCCTACGGAATGCTCCCTAAACTTTTCACTTCGTTACACTCGCTGCGGACGTACTTTTCAACAATTAATAATTAATAATTAATAATTAACAATTAATAATTACCTTTCCTTGAAAAGAAGAGGATTGACTAAAAAGAAAATTTTTTCTTGTCTCTTGGTCGATTGGATATGGCGAGGAGACCTCGCTCTTGCAGAGCCGCTCCGAAGATCGCCATCCCACCCAACGGGGAAGCTCCGAAGATCGACCGCTTTCCCCTTGTAGAGCGACAGCTCGTGGCGAAGCCAAGGAGAGGCTTTAAACCTTAATTATTCGGTAATTTTTTTCACCTACCTAACTTACTTCTATTTTAACGAATTTTGCAGAAACTGCCCAATACCAAATCTTAAAAAATTTGCTAAATCAGAAGGTGCAAAAAAAACTAAGTATGTAACACAAAGTAAACTCTTTTGAAAGGGGGGTAGGAGGGATGCCAATACTGCTCAGTTAATGATGAATCTAGGTTGGTTTTATTTCTTCAACCTACTGGACCGACACAGCTAAAATTGTGCGTTACGACGGATTTTTAAATACCTTTGGCAGCTTAGATTTTCGCCGTCTAACACACCCTACAATAATCAACAATAATCAACTGCTCAGACACATATTCAATGGTGCGTTACGACGGATTTTTAAATACCTTTGACCGCTTAGATTTTAGCCGTCTAACACACCCTACAATAATCAACTTTTTACTATTTGTAGCAAACATTTATTAAATTGGTATTACCTAATCTTCCGTTTCAAATAAAGATTAACGGCTTATCTTTCACTAAAGAAAATGCTTCAGAATCAAATCGATAAAGACTAGCAGGTCTACCAGCACCTCGTGATGTTTTCAGCCCAGTATCAGATAAAAAACCTAACTTTAATAACCGAGCACGAAAATTAGAATAATCTGAAAAATTGTCTCCTAAAATAGTTGTATAAAGTTGATATAATTCTCCCAAAGTAAACTTCTCTGGTAAAACATCAAAAGCAACCGGACTATATTCAAGTTTATTGCGTAATCGATTATAACCATATTCAACAATTTGTTGGTGGTCAAATGCTAATTTTGGCACTTGTTCAATCGGATACCAAGCAATACCAGTAACTCCATCTGCAATTAATTCTGCTTCCTCAAATCTGACCAATGCAAAATAACTTACAGATAGATATCTATAGTTATAAGTAGATTCTCTAGGGTCACGACCAGGACCGCCAAAAGTATATAATTGTTCTAAATATAGATTTTTTACCCTAATTTTTTCGGCTAATATTCTATAAGCTGCTGCTTCTAAAGATTCTCCTTTTATTACTAATGTACCTGGCAAACTCCAGTAGTTAAGAAATGGTTCTTTTTGTCGCATAACCAACAAAACTAAAAGGCGGTTTTGTTGGCTATCAACTGAAAAAATTACATTATCAACACCTACTTTGAAGTCTGCTTGATTGTTTAGACTTTTTCTTTGGTCGCGTCCTGCCATTGATATAACTGCTCCCGATATATATAATCTTTAATGGGAGGCGTTATGGTGTTACTGTCTCCTTGTTCCCGATAGGCGGATGAGGAAACATTTGGAACTTCTAAAGAAGCTATTTCTAATTCCGCACCCAGTTCTGTTAACTGTTGCAAATCTGCCTCTTTTATTGTAATTCCTGGACGAGGCACGATTAACAATCCCACTTTTTCTAAAAGTTCTTTTATTTTATACCAACGGGGTAATTGTTTTACTAAATCGGAACCAACTACTAGAGTAAATTTAGCATCTGGCCATTTTTCTTGAGCACGTTCCACAGTTTCTATAGTACGGCGACTACTAAGTTCTGAATGTAGAAATATATTATTTTTAGAAGAGTCGATATTTTCTATTAAAATCAACAACATTGCCGAACGTTTTTCTAGGGGTGTTTGATTTGATTTAAAGGGATTATCTGATGCCCAAACTATTACTTTATCAAATTGTTGGGAAAGGCAAGTAATAATTGTTTGGTGTCCGGCTGTTGGTGGATCTGCACTGGTGCCAAACAAAGCTATTTTAGTCATTTTTTTTGTATTTTGTGTGAATTTTCAGGGTAAGCATTCAGTTGGAAAATTCTACAGGTACACCTAAAGCATCTCCAATACACACTCCCATTAAACCCGATAATACTTTTGATTTATTCATAATCTAATCTTGATAAGTTATATTATTTTCGGTTAAATGCCGAGGATAAATAATTGGCTGATTTAGGTAATATAGCATTTTTAATGCTATTTTGAGGTACACAAGTTTTTGATTTTAGACAACAGCTCATCTGAGAATATAGAACCCCTAAACGTATCTTTGTCAATGAAGATCGTTTTTTTTGTTAGGAGTCACCGAGTCAGGAGAGAAGAGGGAAAATGTGTGGAAAAGTAAGAAAGAAAAATTCCACAAAATACGCAGATTTTTCCTCAAAATTGATGCGCGATCAGACTTAACTATGCTAATTATATAGATATAAAATTGGTTCTATAAAAAAAAATACTGCATCTCATGTTAAATCCGCTGGCTTCGGAGTAAATAATTTCCTTTATCGTCATACCGTAAGTAGGGGCGAATGGCTCTTACCCCCGAAAATATAGACTTTTATCCCTTGATATTGAATAATAACTATACTACCGGATTTAATATCATTCATACATAAAAAAACCGCTATATCCTGGGAACAAAACCTAAAAAATACAGGTTTTTGGTGCGTTAGCGGTAGCGTAACGCACCCTACGGAAGAATATGATATTAATGATTTGTATCTATCACTAAATTGCCAATTTCACCAGATTTTATTTAGAATTTTCCGAGAGAATTACTAATATTTTGATAATTCCGATAACGGCTTATTCTTTAAATATTTTATCTAGAGTTTTTTCTGTAAGTTCTTGTAACTTATGAGAAATTTTCATCGGGGGCAAACTAGGATTTTCTAGCCTGCGACTTTCCCTGGGTAAACTAGCAACAGAAATAGCAGTACGTTTAGCGATCGCTTCTAAATTTTCTGGTGATTTTACTCTTTTACCAGCCTTAACTACTAGTTCCATTAATTGTATTGGAGAGTTCATTTCCTGGTCTGTCTGATTTAATACATCTTCGTCAATTAATCCCCAATAATCTTGTTGAAGTTGACCATTTTCCAGATATCTATATATTTGTTTCCGACCAGGATAACTCATCTTACTACTAGATTTTTTCATAACTGGAATACCGTCTATTTCCACCAATTTATATACACCATTTACAGGTAAACCAGTTACCAACTTAGTACCGATACCATAACCATCAATACAAGCATTTTCAGTCTGAAGTTTAGCTATTTCCCACTCATCAATATCCCCACTGGCAAAAATTGTCACTTCTGGTAGGAGCGATCGTACATCCTTTGACAACTGGGCTAAATTTCCAGAGTCTAACCTAACTCCACTTACCTGCATTTTTCCCTGGGCAACTCTTTCTGATAATAACTTAGCTGCTGCCATAGTATCAAAAGTATCTATTAACAAAGGCGCATTGGGGAAATATCGCTGAAAAGCTGCAAAAGCATCCTCTTCTTTACCTTCCACTGCTGATATTGCCATCACCAAAGCATGAGCCATCGTACCCACAGGTTTGCGACCTAACTTCAAAGCTGCCAATACATTAGAAGTAGCATCCATACCAGCAGCCAAAGCAGCGCGGGCAGCCCAAATTCCAGCTTGAGGGCTAAAAGCACGTCGAGTGCCAAATTCGAGCAACTTAGTTTCGGGGCCAGCAATATCGCGCATTCTCGCTGCCTTCGTCGCAATTAAAGTTTGGTAATTAATAGTATTTAATAGATATGTTTCCAATAATTGGGCTTGCCACAGAGGTGCTTCTATCCGCAGTAGAGGTTGATTGGGAAATACTGCTATGCCCTCTGGCACCGCCCAGACATCTCCTGTAAACTTAGCCTCCGCCAAGAGTGACCAAAATTGGTCGGGAGCATTGGCGAAAATCTCAGTTGACTGTAATGCGGCAATTTGTGGGGAAGTAAATCTAAATTTCTCTAGATAATCTAATGCTTGTGCTAAACCCATCGCAATGAGGTAGCCAAAACCTTCTGGAAGTTTTCGCACAAATAATTCAAAACTAGCTTGCCGTTGGTCTATTTTTTCTCCAACGTAGCAAGCTGCCATTGTTAATTGGTAGAGGTCTGTTAACAGACTGTAATCTTCTGGGGAGAGAGAAAGCTCTTGGTCTTCTGAAATCATTGGGGCAACTTCCTACTAGGCTGCTATTTTTTAATTATAGTAATTTCCACTATATTTGTCTAGGATATTTTGATTATTCTCAGACAAATTATTAGTAACTACCCTGGAGGTTAGATATTAGCGTGTAGGTTTGTTGTCTAGTTATCTCTACTGACAGAGGGTTATCACTAGGATTTTTTTAGAAGCTAAATATAATAGGTTGTGACTGTTATAGTAACTTTAATTAAAAGTCTTGTTCAAAGTCACCCTTTTTGATTGTATATGCTATACTACAACTAAAAGATATGATGGGTAATTTAGTGAGTTATTACTCAGAATATTAGACTGTAAGTTCAGATAAAATACAGAGCTGTATGATCGGAATTGTCAAGAATAAATACAAAAAATCCGGGTTTCCACCACATTTTACTTCGATCCCTGTAGAAAATAATTACGAAAGAATACGAGTTTCAAACAAATGTTACAACTGTAGTCACGTTTGGCAATAGCAAGTTACAGTAAAAGTGTAAATAAATAAAGTTTAATCTACAAAAAAAGAGGTGAAATTTATGAATATTCTCCAATCCATTGAAAACGCTGTTACTTATTTATCAGAAGCAATTAGTCGCATTTTCGGTCCTAGTGATGATATGTATCCAATCATTGGTGTAAATTCATTTGAAGGAGACCCTTATCAAGGACCTAATTGGGCAGACTAATACAAAAAGTCAAGTAAAACTGTCAACTTTTTAAGAAAAAAAGGGGAGGTAATTATGAATATTTTCCAATCCATTGAAAACGCTGTTACTTATTTATCAGAAGCAATTAGTCGCATTTTTAGTCCGAATGATGATATGTACCCAATGATTGGTATAAATCCTTTTGAAGGAGATGCCTATCAAGGAACTAATTGGGCAGATTAAGTAAAGATAAAAAAGATAAATAGGATTTACGCAAAGACTCTACCAGTAGGGTGCGTTGCAACGCACCTTACACAACCAAAGAGTATAAAATAGATGATGCTTGGCTTTAGTCGCGATTAATTATGAGATAACTAATAGATAGTTAAAAACCCAATCCCTAAGCAGAGATGGGGTAAATTTATTGGGGATGGAAACTAGGAAAGTTCAAATAAATTGATTGAGCAAAAAACAAAGAGCAGCACTACCTAACGGCACAGTCAAATTATCAATACCAACTTTTGATAAAGTTTCTAAAGCAGTAGCAACTAACGCCACCGGAATAGCAACTACCCAAGTTTGCCAAATATTGCCTTGTACTACTAACAGAATTAAACTGCAAATAACATAGCTAACCAAGCACATAGTCAGAGAGCCTTCCCAACTTTTTTTCATCCCCCAAACTTCGTAGGGATGTTTACCAAAATTTTGACCAATAACAGCAGCCAAACCATCGCCCCAAGCCATAATTAAAATACCAAGGGCTGCATATTGGGGTTGGTTAAGAGGCCAAAAGCAACCGATCAAAGTGCCGATACTAACTGCATAGAAAAATGTACCCAGACTTTTGCGCCCCACACTATTAACACTGGGAAGAATAGGTAGTTGGTAGGAAATTAAAGCGATCGCTGCAGAGATAATTCCGGCAGCAATACCCACCCAGGCAGGAATTTGTAGCCACCAAGCTAATATAATTACATTACCTGTGCCAATATGGACGACTTTTCGCGATATTTCTGGGTCTACTTTGGCAATGCGGTTGAGTGATTCAGCTAAGATTAAAATAATTCCTAGCCATGCTCCCACTAGGGACACTTGTAACCATATATGGGGAAATGTGCTGATTATATACACTATATATTATTTAAAATTATCAACTTAATTTATAACGGACTATATTACCACTCTCATCTAATTTAGTTTCTGCTATGTTTTGATATAGTTATGAATGTGGGTTTGCTGTTGTTGCCAAAAGCTGCGGAGTCGATATATGCCTTCTGCGGTGTAGCGACCGCTTTCTTTCTGGAGAGCTGACCAAAATGCGTTGAGGGCTGGAATTGTTCGACAACGGCTAATCAGGTGACGGCAAGCAGTTATCCATTGTTGTAATTTGCGGTAACTAACGAAGTAGCCACCTCTACCTTTGATATTGACCCACAGGAGATAAGGCCATTTTTCCCATCTGAGGATGCGGTCTGGGCTAATTCCTAGGTAATTGGCAATTTGTCTGAGGGTGATAACAAAGGTCTGCTTCGGTTTGATACGATAGATGAGGGACATTGATTGAATTCCAATAAGTCTACATTTTTATTATATAGAGATAGAGACTAATTGGCAATAAATTTTGAAATATTTATTCGCTGTGGATATAATCATCAGGCATGGGAAGAGCAGGCAAAGCACTCAAACAGGTTTTAGAAAGTCATAACATTAGTCAAAGTCAGTTAGCAATAAAAATGGGTATTGGACGTGCAAATGTGCATCGGTGGGCAAATGAAATTAGAGATCCTAGTGCCCAGACCATGCTGGAAATTAGAGATGCTCTCAAAAAGATTGCTCCTGATGCTGCAGACAAGTTAATCTGGCTATATTTAAATGATGGAGCTAAGGATGAGGATGGGTAGAGTGTCAAATCTGGGCGACTTGATTTCGGATAACAGCATTTAGCAATATTAAAGTATGGGAAAAGCAGGTAAAGCACTCAGGCAAGTGTTAGATATCTACGGTATTAGCCAAAATCAGGTGGCAATAAATATGGGAATTAGACCAGCCAATGTGAGTCGGTGGGTAAATGAGGCCAGAGACCCCGGTGCGGAGAGCGTGCTGGAAATTCGAGATGCTCTCAAAAAGATTGCTCCTGATGCCGCAAATAAGTTTATATCTCTATATTTCAATGATGGGGATGGGTAGGGAGAAAATATTCTCACGTCGCCACAATTAATTTCCTCCAACACATCCTTGGGCAAGCGATACAATTTAATGGTAAGAGAAATCCGTAGGGTGTGTTAGCCAGAGCGTAACGCACCTTACTAGACGGCGCTCTACAACACAACAATTTATCCTTGGTCTGGGGGGTGAAGCTCCTGGTCAGAAAAGCCCAAAGTAAGAGAAATCCGTAGTGGACCGACACATATTCAATGGTGCCCTGCGACGGATTGTTAAATACCTTTGACAGCTTATATTTTAGCCGTAATGGCGCACCCTACAATAATGAACTATTTTAGTCACGGCAGTAGGGTGTTTTAGCCAGAGCGTAACGCACCTTACAATAATGAACTAAAATGGTGCGTTATGACGAATTGTTAAATGCCTTTGACAGCTTATATTTTAGCCGTCTAACACACCCTACAATAATGAACTCTAGGATGCAACAATAAACAATTTATCCTTGGTCTGGGGGTGAAGATCCTGGTCAGGAAAGCGCAAAGGCTTACCCAATATCCGGCTTAAAAGTTTCTATATTACGGCGATACAGTCAATTTCTACAAGTACGTCTTTGGGTAAGCGGGCAACTTCGACGCAAGCGCGGGCGGGGGCGTTGTCGGAGTCGAAGTATTTGGCGTAGACGGTGTTGACGGTGGCAAAGTCGTTCATGTCTTTGAGGAAAACGGTGGTTTTGACGACGTTTGACCAAGTGGCTCCTGCTTCGGTGAGGATGGCTTGAAGGTTTGTCATTACTTGTTCTGTTTGTTTGGTTACGTCGTCGGTGTAGACTATTTGATTGATTCTAGTGTCGATCGCTATTTGACCAGAGACGAATAACATTTGGCCTGTAGCAGCGATCGCTTGGTTATAGGGGCCAACTGGTTCGGGTGCTTTGTCGGTTTTGATGATTTTGCGTGTTGTCATAGGTTTTTTTGTTTCTGTTTTTTGTTGGTTATCAATGGGTGTTTCTGGTTGAAAATTTTCAGGTTGATAGACTTCACCATCTGGCATTATTGCACGAGTAAAGTCTGTTTTTTCAATTTTCCAACCGTAAATTTTTGCATCTGTCAAATCTGCTCTTTGAAGATTTGCTTTTGTTAAATCTGTCTTGGTTAAATTGGCTGCTCGCAGACTTGTTCTTTCTAAATTTGCTCCTTGTAGGGAAGTTTTTTGTAGATTAGCATTGTCTAATGTTGTTCCGGTTAGGTCTACATTTATCATATTTAAGCCTGACATATCTAAGCTTGCCAAAGATACTGCCCGTAGTTTGGCAGCTTGTAAATTAGCCTGCTTAAAATTTACTTTGACTAGCCTTGCCCAACTAAGTTCAGCTTCAAATAAATCTGTTTATGACATATTTGCTGAAGTAAGGTCAGCTCTGGCTAAGTTGGCATTTTTGAGTGAAGCTTTACTGAAATTAGCAGATGTTAATATTGCTTCACTGAAATTAGTTTTTTCTAGATTACTATTGCTAAAGTTTGCACTATTCAAATTAGCTTTACTCAAGTCAGCAC
>JBARXI010000211.1:0-9107 GCA_049647275.1 Microcoleaceae cyanobacterium | reverse complement strand
TGAAGATGCAGATTTACAACTTTTAAATAGTCAAGGTCAAGTTTTGCAGAGCTTTCCTAAAAATGGCACGGCTCCTGAATTAATTTTTGACACTCTAAGTCAGGGTACTTATTATGCTAAAGTTTCTTCTTATTTTGGTGCTAATACCGACTATCAACTCAGTCTGTTTAACTGGAGAGTGTAATTGTTAATTTCTTAATAAATGTTAGATAAGATTTTGCACTTCTGACCAGAAGTGCATTTTTTTGAAAAGACATCTCCGAAAAATAAATAAATTGTGATAAAATGATAAAAAATGGAATTTTTAGTAGCAAATTATGAGTAGTATAGTCGAATGAAAAAAAGCGACAACACCTCACCCTACGGGAAAACAAAACTCAGAATAAACCTGCAATATGCTGTAAATTCATCACCATTATATTTATTCAGTCGTTTCTTTTCTGGGGTAGTTTTTCTTGCCACCATAAAACACTTGCCAGTATCAACGGCACTAACAATACCACTCCCACAACACGAAAACTCATCTGCGTACCAAAAACTAACGCCTCAACCGGAGCATTAGTAACGTCAAAATTAACTCCAATTGACATTTTACTGATTGTCAAAGTCGAAAACAAAACTCCCATTAGAGATAAACCTATAGTTTGACCTAATGTCCGCGACAGCGACAACAACCCGGAAGCAATACCTAAACGTTGCGGAGATACAGCACCCATCACAGCACTGTTATTTGGCGATTGGAATATTGCTAATCCGACCGCATAGGGAGCCATGCGTACAATATAGCCTAACCAGGTTAACTGAGTATCAACGGTTCCAATTGCCCAACATCCGACCGCAGCTAATAGCAGTCCGATTATGCTGATAATTCGTTCTCCAAAGCGATCGGAAAGTGTCCCAGAAATAGGTGACACCAACGTGAATAAAATTGGTGATACTGCCATTAATAGTCCTGTCTGCTGTACGGGATAGTGCTTAACTAACTCTAAAAAGAAAGGTAAAACAAAAATTACCCCAACCATGACAATATACACGATTAAATTCAGCAGTAAGCTGAGGCTGAAGTATAGATTGTGAAAAATTTCTAAATTGAGCAGTGGTTCATTCAGACCGGACTCAAATCTTAAGAAATATACTAGCCCGACCGCGGCGATCGCCAGAATAGTTATCTTAGTGGCTACGTTAAAGTTATCGCTCTGAAACAAATTCATACCCCAGATAAAGCAACTTAAGATTAGCGCGAGCAACAATAACCCAACCACATCAAAACTTTGTTTAACTTCACTTGTTACCGAAGAAGGAACTGCTATACCCGCGATCGCGCTAGCAATTATTCCCAACGGAACATTAATCAGAAAAATAAAACGCCAACTTCCCAGACTCATTAATAGTCCTCCCACCGTCGGTCCTATTGCAATACCTAAAGTAAAAATACCGCTCAATATCCCTAACGCACGCCCTCGCATACTACTAGGAAATACTTCCGTAATTATCGCCGCAGCCAAGGCAGAAACAAAGACAGCACCAATTCCTTGAAACACTCGAAAACAAATCAAAAAACTAATTGAAGTTGACAGTCCACACAGCAGCGAACTAACAGTAAAAACAATCAATCCTCCAGTATATAGCCACTTCTTATTTATTAGATCGCCTAACCTGGCTGCACCTAGCATCAAGACAGTAAGTGTTACTAAATAACTTAAAGTTACTAATTGAATTGTCGCAAAACTGGTGTGAAATCCTTGTACCAATGTAGGCAAAGATAAATTAACAATATGCACATCTAAACCAAACATTAGTACCCCAATCCCAACACCCAGCATCACCAACCATTTTCGCGACCCTGAAGTTTCTTTTAATTTTTCTTCTGAAGAACTTTCTAAAGTTAAGTTCATTTAATGTTTATTCCTCTTATTTAATTTTTAATGTAACAACTTTAAGAGCCTAAAAATAACTTTAACTTGAACAAATTATGGTGAATGGAATTATCTGATTAAGCCGAGAACGATAACTTAAATTGTACAACTTATTTTTACCGAATAATTAAGGTTTAAAGCCTCTCCTTTAAAGGAGAAACAAGCGGTCGCGCATGCTGGCGCACAACTACGCTCTTCGGCTGTCGCCGACATGTTTGCGGAGCATTCCGTAGGAAAAAGCGGAGCTTCCCGCAGGGTGGGATAGCGTTTTGCTGGCGCACAACTACGCTCTTCGGCTGTCGCCGACATGTAAAGCGGAGCGGCTCTGCACTCTTCGGGTCTCCTTTCCCTCCGGGACACTACGTGAACGCCATATCCAATCGACTCCTGTGAAGAAAAAATTTTCCTTTTATTCAATCCTCTTCCTTTTAGGGAGAGGTAATTATCAATTATCCATTATCAATTATTGAAATGGCTACTTAGCTCGTTCTAAATTGAGAAATTGATTCAATTTCAGTACGCAATAAGGTTTTGTCAATCTTACCTGTAGATGTTTTGGGCAACTCAGAATGAAATTCAATAAATTCAGGAATCATATATTTGGGCAAGCGCTCGGCACAAAAATATGCTAAATCTCTCCTGGTAAGAGTATTCCCCTGATGGAAAGCGACTATAGCTTTAATTCTGTTGCCGATTTCTTCGTCAGGAATGGCAATAACTGCTGCCTCTTCTATAGCAGGATGAGTGTAGAGCGTTGTTTCGATTTCATCAAGTTCAATTCGGTATCCTCGACTCTTGATTTGGTTGTCGCAACGCCCTAAATAAATGTAATTACCATCAAAATCCTGTTTCACCAAATCGCCAGTTCGATAAACCGTTTCCTCCCAGTTGCCACCCGTTACAGAGAAAGGAACGAGAGTCAATCGCGTTTTTTCTGCCATTCCCCAGTAGCCCTTCATTAAAGAAGAACCCCGCACATAAAGTTCTCCAATCTCCCCTGGTTGAGTTATTTCTTGCTTGGAGTTGACAGCAAATACCTCAGTGTTGGCACAGGCTTTACCCAGAGGAAGAGATTGTACCGAATCGCTCGGTATTTCCTGAACCGGATAATAGGTACAGACATTTGTTTCAGTCGGACCGTAGAGGTTATAGTACTTTGCCTGCGGTATTGACTCCATCAACTGACTAAGGTATTTAATCGGGAACACTTCCCCAGCAAACAAAATTGTTCGCAGATGAGGCAGTTGAATTTGCTGCAAGTTACCGTAAACAACAAGCTGCCTCAACACCGAGGGAACGGAATACCAAATCGTAATTTGGTGTTGTTCGATAAACTTGGCTAAATTCTTGGGAAATACAGAGAGTTCTGGGGGAACCAAAATGACGGTCGCCCCGGCTTTTATCGTCGTGAAGATATCGAAGATCGAAAGATCGAAATGAAGCGGCGCGTGGTTGGAAACGCGATCGCTAGCCTGTACCTGAAAACATTCATAAGCCCAATTGACAAAGGTTAGAGAGGCACGATGGCTAATCATCACCCCTTTAGGAGTGCCAGTGGAACCGGATGTGTAGAGAATATAGGCTAAATCGTCTTCAATCTCAGTAGCAGTTGGTAATGAGTTGGCTGGTGTTTGCAGTACATCCTGCCAAGATACAACCCTAATAGTTGACGGGCTTTCCATCTCTGGGAGCGCCTCACCATCTACGGTGAACGAAATTTTGCGTGGGATTTCAATTCTCCGCGTCCCCGCGTCTCCGTGTCTCCGTGTCTCCGTGTCTGCTTGTTGTTCCCCACACCTTTTTTCGCTCACCCCATCATCTACCAGAACCAGACATTGTACGGGAGAGTTTGCCAAATCAAGACTTGCTGCCTTTTTGGCAGTAGTCACCAAACCCTTAATCTGGCAATTGTCGATAATAAAGGCGACTCGCTTAACCGGAGCAAAGGGATCGAGAGGAACATAGGCAGCTCCTGCTTTCAAGATGCCGAAGATGGCAATGACTGCTTCAATGGATTTGTTCAGGTAGATGCCGATGCGATCGCCTTTTGATATCCCACAGTTGGTTAAAATGCCAGCTAACTGATTAGAGAGTTGGTCGAGTTCTCCATAAGTAATGCTGCGGTCTTTATAAATTACAGCTTCGCGATCGCAATAATGCTGGGCACTCGTTTCTAACAGCTGTTGCAGTAGATAGGCCATGGTCTTTCAGGTTGTCTCCACTGCCAAGGACGGAAATATCAGGGAACGATCCACTCCACAGGAGTCTCCGTGGGAGTCAGAACGGTCGATAACCATGTTTTTGTATCCCTCAAAAAGACGGGGATTTTCCATCGTGTCCAGAAATTTATGGTATTTCTCGTGGTTCTCAAAGAAATCTGCAGAACCGGCTGGTCCTCCATCAATAATGACAACATCTTGAATCGTTTCCATACTATACTATAACCCCATCATTTTAGCAATAATTTGATACTGAATTTCTGATGTTCCTGAATAAAGCTTGCTCCCCAAGGCATCCCTCAATTCTCGTTCTAGTTCTAACTCGGTTAAATAGCCGTAGCCGCCATGAATTTGCATGGCATCGAGACAAGTTTGCACCCAAGATTCACTAATATAAAGCTTTACCATTGCCGCTTCCGTAATGGCTGTTTTTTTAATTTGTTTTAACCATCCCATTTTATAAAGTAAAGACTTAGAGGTTTCCAGGCGAAGTTTCATCTCTACAATTTTGCTAGAAACTAGTTGAAATTTGCCAATGGCTTGACCAAATTGTTGGCGCTTCTTGGCATATTGAACACAGGTTTCCAGCAATCTTTCCATCGTGCCAATGGCACTAGCGAGAATGAACCCCCGCTCCCATTCCATGCTGTGATTAAAGATAGCAAGACCTGCTCCTTCTTTGCCCAGACGATTTTCTACAGGGACTTGGCAATTTTCCAAAATCAATTCTCCCAATTGAGTAGTTCTCAACCCCATTTTGGAAATTTTGCGGTTCATGACTATTCCAGGCAAGTCTTTTTCCACAATAAATCCAGTAATTCCCCGTTTTCCCTGTTCCGGAGCCACATTAGCGAAGACAATGTTAAGGTCAGCAACGGGGCCGTTGGTCACCCAATTCTTAGTCCCATTTAAGATATAGGTATCTCCCTGACGTTCGGCAGTTGTCTTGAGACTGTAGATATCCGATCCTGCATCGGGTTCACTGGCGGCATGGGCACCGATTAATTGACCTTTACAGAGTGGGGGAAGATACTTTTGTTTTTGAGCTTCCGTGCCAAAGGTTAGAATCGGAATCTCGCAAGCCCATATCTGCGCGTTGATGGCAAAAATTAGACCATTATCTTTACAACCGTAGCCTAATGCTTCTAAGCCACAGATAGTTGTGAGAATATCTGCTTCACCTCCCCCATACTGTCGGGGGATGGGTAGACCGATCAGACCAAATTCACCACATTTTTGCCACCCCTCTCGATTAAATTTTTCTCGCCAATCTAAGTCAACCAGATTGCCTGTCAATTCTTGTTGGGCGAATTGAATAACCTGCTGTTTGAATTGAACCTGTTCTTCCGTCCAAGAAAAATCCACAACTTAACCTCTTAATGAAAAAGTGGCAATTTGCTGCTGAGAATCAGCTACAATTTCGGCGAGCAACGTTTGATAATGCTCTGCTATTTTAGCGATCGCGCTTGCAGCAAATAATTCAGTTTTGTACGACCAAATGCAAACCAGCGCCCCCCCGATCTCTGATATTCTTAAACTCAAATCCAAGGGAGGGGACATTCCTGTGGGCAGGAAAAAAGGCTCCAGTTCCAGTCCTGCAAAATTAACCCTTACTTTAGTTTCCCCCGGTATAAAGAACGGTGATAGTTCATCAGCCTTGGGGATGTTGGGTTCTGGCATATTGAATAAAACCTGATAAAGTCCTCTTCCCTTCGGCTCGCTTCCCCTAAATAGTCGCTCCTTCAATAAACTGAACGGATAATCTTGATGTAAAAGAGCACCCATCACCGTCTGGCGGACTTGAGTCAGAAAAGCTTTGAAAGGAGGATTTCCAGAACAATCTGCTCGCAGAACGATACGGTTACAAAGGTTACCCACAACCGTTAAAAATTCGCTTCGGGTTCTGCCACTGGCTAAAGAGCCGATGAGAATATCCTCTTGTCCGGTGTGGTGGTAAAGTAGGACAAAAAAAGCAGCAAGCAGAACCATGTAAAGCGTTGCTCCCTCAGTCTTAGCCACTCCCTTAATTTGCTCGGTCAGTTCTTGAGTGAGTTGGCTTTTATGGAAAGCGCTCTCATGAGTTGCGATCTCCTGGCGCGGTTTATCTGTTGGCAGGTTGAGTATTGGTAACTCACCCGCTAGTTTATTTCGCCAGTAGTGCCAGTGACGTTCCCCTTTCGGACTCGCTAACAGGGATTTTTGCCAGTTGGCAAAGTCTGTATATTGTCGTTCGGGTAAGGGGGGCAGGGATGCTGTTTTGTTCGTTTCTATTAGGTAACTGAGACGCAGTTCTTCCAAGAGTAATGCCCACGATCGCTTATCGACGGCGATAATGTGACTGACTAGAAGGAGGATGGAATCCCCCGTCGCACGGGCGAACAGATGAACCCGCAGCATCGGCCCTCGTGTCAAGTCAAAAGGATGATGGAGGGCTTGAGTCACGCCTCGATCGAGTTGCTCCAAACTCCAATTAGAAGCATCCTTCTCCTCGAAGTCAACCTTTCCCTCTTCGTGGAGTTGCTGCCACGGTTGCCCATCAAAAAAAGCATAAGTGGTTCGTAAAATTTCATGGCGATCTACAAGGGTTTGACAGGCACGTTGTAAGGCTCGAACATCTAATTCTGAATGGATACGAGCGGAAAATCGAACGTGATAAATCCAATTTTCCGATGTTTGCTGATGGAGCCACCAAATTAATTTCTGCTGTGCTCCGAGAGGATGTAATGCTTTAAGTTTGGCAAGAGTTGAGTTCATAGTAAACGTTGCGAACAGTGATAGGGCGTTTGAAAAGTGCTGGATGTTGCCCGAACTGCCCCCCTAGCCCCTCAAGTTTGGGGGGAACCGGAATTCAAAGTCCCCCAGAATTGGGAGATTTAGGGGGCGAATGCAGCACATTTGATACTTTTAAAACATCCTCTGAGTTTAGTTACTAAAGCACAACAAAGGTTGAAAGGTTTCACTCGTAAACATTTCCGTATCCGGGTAATAGGCAGCCAAAATAGACCATTCCTTAATCCCTGAAGTTACAAACGAGAGTCGAGCGCCACGCAATTTTCCTTCATAGGCTTCGCCAAAATAATTCCAGGAACTTCCTGTATTTTTATCGACAATTTTTCCCTCGTCGGTCTGCTCGAAACTCAGTAGCTCGCCGTTTAAGCGACGGGAAAAGGCGATCGCCTGCAACGTTCCGGGGGGATGAAAAATGGCAATGTCTTCTTGTCCGACGCGATCGCAAACAACAACTCCAGTTCGATCTAATCCTAAAAGAGGATAGGCTTTGGCTTGTGAATTCTGGGTTACTCCCAACACTAACGTATGGTTCGGCAAGCGCGTGTCTAAGGGCTGTAATAAGGTTGTTGCCATCTCAAGGGGCATACCTGGAGAACCTGGCCTAAATTGACTGCCATGTCCTTTACGCCATCTCTGTTCTCCATACAAAACCCGGGATGTTGGATGCTGCTCTAGCCATTCTGACCACAGACATTGATAAAGGGGAAGACATTTCAGCGCCGTACCTTTAAGAGAACCGTATAAGGCTTCCCCTGTAAAGGCTCGCCATAAACTCTCTGTTTCTCTGTCTGTAATCAGAATCGAACCGTTGTACAGCCCAATCATGCAAAACGTATAGCGGTTACCCTCAATTGTTGGCTCAAAGGCAGAGGCACTGCTACAGGCTTCGCAAAACGCGACCAAAATGGGTTGGTTATCTAGGATTAGGTTGGCGACGTGATGATTTTTCATAATCCACCAGGGTAACGCCCAAGCTTGACCGTTCAGATAGAGACCCAAGACGGGATCGTCTGGTTTTATATGTTCTGAGTTGCTAGCCGCGTGCCATATTGGTTCATCTATGGGTTTAAACCAATTCAGTTTTTCCCGCGTTTCGCGATCGTAGATTTTTGCCTTGGGCAACTCGGCAATTTTAATTAAATTGAAAGTTTTCCTCATTTTTACTCTGCGATTAAAGTGACTTAGCTACCATGAATTTCTCGCTTTTTTCTGGCTTTTCTACTGCCATCAGGTCTTTAAAATTCTCTCCCCTTGCCAAAATTGTAGATACAAAACTCATTAATTCTTGTTCTACACCGCTCTCGAATTGAATGGCATTTTTAGCGAGTTCGCTCGCTTGACCTTCAGGCTGATAGTGTGGCAATGCTAAAGAACGGCTTACTTCTAAGCGTCCTTTTAGCTGATGAGAGAAAAGCCCTTGTGTTTGAACACGAGACTGGGGCTTTTTCAAACAACGGTCAATTCCCCAAGCAGCAAGGTAAGCAGAATACATGCCAAAGGTAATACCGACAGAAAAAATGGGATCGACAAACCCGGCTGCATCACCAATCATGAAAAAGCCAGAACCCGCTATTTGAGTCGATCGATAGGAATAATCTTGAATTTTGCCAAAACTGCCTTCACAATATTGGGCAGTTTCCAACATTTGATTGAGGGTTTTGTGTTCGTAACATTTGCGGAGGAAAAAAGATTCTGATGATTCTCCCGCTCGTTTGTCTGCTTTGATAAACTCATGGGGAAAAATCAAGCCAACACTGGTAGTTTCCTTTAGAGGAATGTGCCACGACCATCCCCAAGAACCTGTTTCTGGGATAGAGCAAACTAAGGTTGTCAGTGGAACGGTACATAAATCTTCCATCGGGTGAGCTTTGCGATCGAAACCCATGTACTTCGAGTTTTTGAAGTACCCCCACATACTCATAAACCGAAAACTTTCGTCAAATACGCGGCAACCGAGTTGTTTAGCAACAACCGAATTTTGACCGCTGGCATCAACGACAAATTGACAGTTGATTTTGCCGAATTTCTTGTCTTGGCCTAAGCGATAGTTTACGGTTTGCTTGCCGCCTATATCGTCGGAAAATTCTACATCTGAGACCGCGACTTCTTCAAAAATCTGCGCTCCCTTTTCTCTGGCATTTTCTAAGAGAATATGGTCGAAGCGATCGCGTTCGACATGAAG
>JBARXI010000210.1:0-2862 GCA_049647275.1 Microcoleaceae cyanobacterium | reverse complement strand
AGCCGACTGTGTAGGGGCACTTTGACTTGTCCCCAAAGAAGATATCTTTGGTCAGCTAAGAACAGACGAAGCAACATGGATTTATCCTGTTGCGTAGTATCAACTTAGAATCCCCGTGACTTAAGTCCGGGGAGTAGTCAATGATAGTTATACCATTTCACTAAATGGCGATCGAATATAAAGCCTGAATAATTAAATCCCTTTGGATGTAGAGTTGTCATGGCGAGGGGGATGCTTAACAGTTAAGCTCTAGATTAAAACATTTAGACCCCCGTAGGCGTTTGCGATGGCATTCGGTAAGGAAAGCCTTCCTGTGAGGTAGCAATCTCCCGTTTTATGTACAACCACTATCCAGTTTTTGTGACATACTTAAAGTGAAATAGTATTAGCAAAAAAGAATTCAGGTAGGGTCGCCGTCGAATTGGGTGAGGTATAAAAGTCAGAATTGCTTAGTTGAATTTTGTACAAGTGGTTAATAAATAACAGGGTTTAATATTTCCACTAACTAAATCTATGTTTGGTGGTCTTAAAAAGCCTTGAGAATTGCTGACCTGCCACCCTGAAATCTATATTTGGTGGTCTTAAAAAGCCTGGAGAATTGCTGACCTGCCACCCTATTATCGCTGCGCTCGTTTGTGCAGCATGACATTAGCGTAGCTCCGACCCAGGAGGCACGGAAAGTCAGAAATAGCAACTCAGAAGTCAGAAGTTTTTTCGCGTGATAATTTTCGGTTAAAACTCTCTATTTATAGACGGAGAAATAGGGTTGAAGACCCCCGCTATAAATTTCGTTTTAGCGGTTGAAAATTAGTGGTGAGTAACAATCTCCCACTAATTTTAACTTCTGACTTTCGGTGCGGAATGCGGAGCAAACACACTTGGTGATTTATGACTTCTTGAATCTGTGTCCTGACTCCTACTTCAATTATTCTGACTCTAGGGTTTTTTTTGACCTAAATTTTTCAACTTATACAAAATAAATTTGATATTAATCCATCAGTTCAATCAGAAATTTGCAATTCATATAAATTCCAGAAACCGCCACCAAATTCAGTATATTCAATCCCTATAATTCGATTTCTTATAGCTTCAAATTCCAGAGGATTTACCATATATATAAAAGGTAATTCCTCAGCAATAATTTGCTGTGCTTGACCATAAAGTTGTTTACGTTTTTCTCGGTCTAATACCTGAGATGCTCTGACATAAAGGTCATCTATTTCCTGTTCCCAGTCTGCTACTTGCCGACCTTCTATTGATTCTTCTCCGGGTTGAGGCCCTTGATTAAAAGTGTGTAATCTACCATTTACAGACCAAATATTATAACCACTATGAGGCTCCACACTTCCTCCAGTAAAACCTCCCAGATAAGCCTCCCAATCTTTAGACAAAGATAATCGTTCTACATAAGTATTAAAACTCAGAAACTGCGTATTAATTTTAATACCTATCTTAGCCAAATCTTGATTAATTTGTGTTGCCATCTGTTCTCTAACTTTCCTTCCGGCACTCGATAATAAAGTAAATTCGACTTTGTTACCTTCCGCATCTAATAATTCACCATTTTGATTATATTGAAAACCAGCATTAAGTAAAAGTTCTTTTGCTTTTTCCGGGTTATATTCATAAACTTTCAAACCTGCTTCCGGGGAGCGATAAAAAGGACTTGTGACAGGAATTGGTGAATATTGAGGCGCACCTAATCCACGATATATATTATTTGTCATAGCTTCCCGATTAATAGCATAAGCGATCGCTTGCCGAAATGCTTGATTATTAAACCATCGAGATTTAATGGGGTTTACAAATGGTTGACCTTGACTATTACGACCCTTATTAAGATTAAAAGAAACAAAGCTTGAAGCAGGTGTCGGTCCACCATTATAAATAGTGTAATTGCCTTTATTTTCTTCTCTTTTCAACAGAGGAAACATTTCCGGTTCTACTTTCATTGTGTCTAGTTCCCCAGAGCGAAAATTCAACAGTTGGTTATCTGTGTTTGAGATAATTTGCCAGACAATATTTTCAATGTAGGGTTGAGAATTTCCTTGTTCATCTTGACGCCAGTAAAAGGGGTTACTTTCTAAGATAATTCGCTGATTTGGAGTATAGCTTTTAAGACGATACATACCATTGCCAATAATTTCTTCCACTGGAGTATCAGTTCCCCATTTTGTTAGATAGTTTAAATCTTCTTTAGAGTTGGTAGTACGAATAGATTCTTGTAAAGCATGAGCAGGTAAAATTGTTACTCCTCCCGCGTATCTAATAAAAGGAGCAAAAGGTTCAGGTGTGGAAAATTCTACACGGCGATTATCGATTTTCTTTACTGTTGGTAAAGCACCACTTTTACCGATTCTGAGAATATCTTTAAAACTGGTAGGAATTTTATCGTTGAGATATATTTCATTATAAGAAAAGACCACATCATCAGCAGTTAAAGGTTCTCCATCTGACCATTTTAATCCTTCTTTTAATGTAATAATTATTTGTTGCCCGTCTTCAGAAACCTTCCATGATTCAGCTAAACCTGGTTCTAGTTCACCTGTCACACCATTTTCGATAATTAAACCTTCGTAAAGATAGCCAAAAACGTTATATGCTGACTGATTTAATGGAGAGTTGAAAGTAGAGACATCACTTGGACTTGGCACCACCAGAGTAGATGCTTGATTTGAGGCTGCTGGCCGACAACCGCTCAGTACAAATATGAAAATAATTGTGAGTAAAATTGCTAATTTACGATAGTTATTTTTTTTGGTATTAAATTTAATCATCTTGAGGTAATTGATATATCTCTGTAACTAGATAATACCAAATTAAACAAGAACCTATCTCACTATTGTTGAAAACCTTACATTG
>JBARXI010000209.1:0-7390 GCA_049647275.1 Microcoleaceae cyanobacterium | reverse complement strand
GTTTGATATTATGCCGTTTTGAGTTTGAAACACTACATATCTGTAACGTTATAGTTTTGATTTACTAGATATAGCGTTTTGGCCTAAGTCTGATGAAGATAGAAGTCGCAAGTTGGATGAGGACATTCTCACATTCACTTTTGAATACATGAGTTTCGCCTTCAACGATATGGACTTTTGAGTAATATCATGTCCGTTCAATTAGCGATAAAAAACTTTCTTCTACTCTTCCTTCTTCTTCCTTCCTGGAGGGGTAATTTCGGTCAGAATGCGGAGCAAATTACCCCCACTGGAACGACACAGCTAAAATGGTGCAGCACGAAAAAGAGGGTGGAGTGTGGGAGGTGTGGTTCGAGGGGGGAGGTGAAACACCTAGAAACAAAAATCAGGGGGCTGCACATTATGGAATGATACTGCCCAAAATTTTTCAGGAAAATGGCAGAAAAAAAGTAAGGCACGTTAATCATTCTGGCAAATACCAAATCCCAAATCATTTGTCATTGTGCAACACCAAAATAAGAGTGCACACTTTTAGGTGTGAAGGTCAACTACTGTAGGAGTTTCATCGAAAGCTTTTGCCCAGTATTCCGCACCGAAAGCATTCCTTCAGAAATTACCGAATAATTAAGATTTAAAGCCTATGAGCAATAATTGATAATTGATAATTGATAATTAATAGCTTGAGGTTGAAAGCTTGGACGAATAATTAGGGCTTGCTACAGAAATAATTATTCATTATCCATTAATGAACGTAGAGTGGGATGGGGTGCTAGGTACTGAACATTACAAGCTTCGCGGTGACAAACGGAAAAAGTGGAGCGAAAGAGTGCATTCTTCGGGTTTCCTCGATGGATATCCAATCGACCAAGAAAAGAAAAAATTTTCCTTTTAGTCAATCCTATCCGTTTTAAGGAGAGGTAATTGTTAATTATTAATTATTAATTGTTAATTGTTAAAACATTGTTTTTTTTGTACGCCTTTTCTACTCTGCATCTAGGGCTATAGGTTGTAATCAAACGAAGGCAAAACGCTCAACTGAAATTTAACTTTTAACTTTCTATTTTTGACTTTTGACTTAAAAAATATGGATATTCTCAGAATATGGCCTCTTACTTTAATTGTATTTGCCCTCGGTGCATCCATTGGCAGCTTTCTCAATGTAGTCATTTATCGGATACCCGCAGGATTATCTATACTTTGGCCTCCCTCTCGCTGCCCCCGTTGTCATAGTCGATTAAAAGCCACAGAAAATGTCCCTATATTTGGTTGGTTATGGTTGCGCGGACATTGTGGCCATTGCAGAAGTCCAATTTCTATCCGCTATCCTTTAATAGAAGCAGTTACAGGTTTACTCTTTTTACTAGTTTTCTGGAAATTTGGCACTAGCATCTCTACCTTGGGGTATTGGGCTTTTTTCAGTTGGCTACTAGCCTTGTCTATGATTGATTTGGATACTATGACTCTGCCTAATCCCCTGACCCAATCGGGATTAATCCTGGGTTTAGCCTTCCAATTTTTTACCACATTAGAGACAAATTTTCAAGTCAGTAATCTAGTCAATTATTTAACGCTCGGTATTATTGGGGCAGTAGTTGGTCTGTGGCTGTTTGACTTAACCTCTATATTCGGTTCAATAGCTTTTGGGCAAGCAGTAATGGGTGGAGGAGATGCCAAACTAGCAGCAATGATGGGAGCTTGGTTAGGCTGGAAGTATTTACTATTGGCAGCTTTTCTGGCCTGTGGTATGGGTGCATTTGTGGGTGGGGGAGCGATCGCTCTAAACTGGCTAGATCGGCGACAACCAATACCATTCGGGCCGTTTTTAGCAATGGGGGCAGGTTTGACTGTTCTCTGGGGTGATGATATATTATCAACTTACTTCAATCTGTTTTTCCCTGGATTCTCACCCTAATTTTTTGGGATGAGTTAATTACCAAAAAGCGAGATTGAGAGCAATATCTCTTTTAGAGTAAGGCTCAAAACAAGCCAGTCTTATTTCATCTGGTATCATTAACCTAACTTTAAAGGTAGAAAAATGTATGGTTGTCAACAATTTTTAGTAGGTCAAATCAAGATTTAATTGCCATATAAATATAAGCATTCTGGTGTGAACAGTCCGTAAAAGGGGAATGTATTATCCTAGGCAATTATATTTTAGGGCTGTAAAAGGTAAGCGTAATTATCACCAGAGAAATATAGACACATAGAGCTAAAAATATGAGTAGACCAAACATAGGCATATCGCCCAAAGGTTCTCAAATCTAACAACTTAATTCATAACTATTAAACCAAGTTCCTGGAAAAAAAATAATATCGATCTGTTGTTAGTTTGTTCATAACTAATAGTTCTATATTTGTATATCTTGCCAAAATAGGTGTTAAACACCACGCTCTACCAAAATAATAATCACTTAATAATTTATTACCAAAATTCTTTTAATGTCTCTATTTGATTGGTTTGCAAATCGACAAAAATCAGTCCAGAACTCTGAACAGAGACCTGAACGTGAAATTGCTGATGGACTTTGGATAAAATGTGAAGCTTGTGGTGCTCTGACTTATACAAAAGACCTACAGGCAAATCAAATGGTTTGTCTCGAATGTGAACATCATATGCGAGTATCCAGCAATGAGCGGATTCAGCAGTTGATAGATAGTAACACATGGATGCCAACCAATGAACAGATTGCAGGGCTTGACCCCTTAAAATTTCGCGATCGTAAACCATACAGCGATCGCCTAAAAGAATACAGAAAAAAAACGGGACTTGTAGATGCCGTACAAACAGGTATTGGCAATATCGAAGCCGAACCTGTGGCCCTAGGAGTCATGGACTTCCAATTTATGGGAGGAAGTATGGGTTCAGTGGTGGGAGAAAAACTTACTCGGTTAATTGAACAGGCCACCAAAGAACGCTTACCAGTAGTCATTATCTGCGCTTCAGGAGGGGCCAGAATGCAAGAGGGGATGTTAAGTTTGATGCAAATGGCCAAAATATCCGGTGCATTGGAACGTCATCGAGAGGCTAAACTTTTATATGTTCCAGTTTTAACTCACCCGACGACAGGTGGTGTAACTGCTAGCTTTGCAATGCTAGGAGATCTGATTATTGCCGAACCCAAAGCAACAATAGGTTTTGCCGGACGACGAGTCATAGAACAAACCTTGCGTGAAAAACTACCCGAAAATTTTCAAACCTCTGAATATCTTCTAGAACATGGCTTTGTAGATATGATAATTCCTCGGACTCAGTTAAAGAAAACTCTGGCTCAGTTAATTCGGCTGCATAAACCTAATTCCAGCACTTTTGTTTCCAGCGATTCATTGGAGATAGGGCCCTACTGTCATTTACCCCTACAGAGTGAGCAACATAATGCCCACAACACAGAAAACTACAAGATTCAACCCACACCTCGGAATTAATTAATGGTGGTGGTGCAGCCGTAATGGTGGAGATAGTGTGGGGAGTCTGGGGGGTGTGGGGTGTGGGGGTGTGGGAAGAAATTAAAAAATAGGAGTTGCACATTATGGAATGATACTGGCAAAAATTGCTTCAGACTTTAACGAAAAAAACCATTAAAATCATTCTAATAATTCCCCAATTCGTAAATTCAAGCATCCCAAGTCCAGAATCATTCGTCACTATGCAACGCCGGCCGGAGAATAGGTCAACGATAAAATTTGTTGGTAAATATTGGTGAATAAATATTATGGGTTTTGCAGACCTGTCGATCCAAGAAATAGCAGAAGACTTTAATGTCAATGTAGATGAAGTGCTTCGTCTTTGTGACCAGTTCGGGATTTCTTATAAACACTCCAAGACCCGTTTGGCTTTGGAAGACGCAAAAGCGATTATGTCTCATCTCTTGGCCCAAGCAAAAAAGTCCCATTCTGATTAAAAAACAGAAAAACAAAAATTTCTGACTTAGGCATTAGGGACTTCCAATTTAAAAATTATCCCAAAATATCTTGTGAGCAAGATGCCTGCTAATAATATTCAGGACGGACAGGATACCCTTTTTATCTTGTGGGATAATTTATTTCTTGGTGTTCCCTTCACAGAATGTCGGGCAGAATTCCCTCATCCTCTAAAGGTTAGGGATGAATGCCCTACCAACAAATAAACTGCGTAGCATCCAATACGCAATTTTATTGTGTTATACTTTTACCATAAACTATATTTCGTGTGAAATCATTGTACAGAGCCGTAAAAGTCAGAATGTATCCAACTCAGTCGCAAGCCCAGAAACTAAGCCAAGTCATGGGGTGTTCAAGATGGTGGTGGAATTATGCTTTGAATCTGTGCAATCAAACTTACAAAGAAACAGGTTTTGGGTTGAGTCGAGTAGCACTAAACAAAGTTTTACCTAAGTTGAAGAAGTCAGAAGAGACTAAGTGGCTAAAAGAGTGTTATTCTCAAGTTTTGCAGTCAACCACTCTCAACCTCACCAAAGCTTTCAAAAACTTTTTTGAAGGTAGAGCTAAATATCCCAGATTCAAGTCTTATCAAGGGAGGCAGTCCTGTCAATATCCTCAAAACTGCCAAGTAGTAGATAAAGGGGTGAAAGTACCTCAAGTTGGAGTTATAAAATCTTCAATTCATAGGCTATTTGATGGACAACTTAAAACCGTAACAATCACTAAAACACCGACAGGAAAGTATTATGCTTCATTGTTATTTGACACCGAACAAGAAACCCCTAAAGTGGTTGTTACAGGTAAGGTTGTTGGCATTGACTTAGGACTAAAAGACTTTTGTATTACCCATGATGGCAACAAAACATCTAAGTATGCTAACCCAAAACACTTCAAAAAACATCAAAAAAACTTAGCTCGAAAACAGGCTAAATTAGCTCGTAAGAAGAAAGAAAGTAAATCAAGAGAAAAAGCACGCAAGCTAGTAGCTAAAGTTCACGAACGTATTAGTAATACCCGTCAAGACTTTCTACATAAATTATCAAGAAAAATCGTCAATGATAATCAAGTAGTAATTGTTGAGAATCTGAACATCAAGGGTATGGTTCGTAATCACAACTTAGCTCAAACTATCTCTGATGTGGGTTGGGGAATATTTATCAATTTTATTGACTATAAACTGCAACAAAAAGGTGGTTTATTAGTAGAGATTAATAGATGGTTTCCTAGCTCTAAAACTTGCAGTAGGTGTCTCTATCAAGTATCAGAAATGCCATTAGATGTGAGAGAGTGGACTTGTCCGAGTTGTGGTACTCATCACGACCGAGACGAAAATGCGTCCAAAAATATTAGGGCAGAAGGCATCAGGGAAATATCGGTCTTGGGAGCCAGGACTGCTGCTGAAGGAGGGGAAGTAAGACCAAAAGGTGGACGTAAGTCTGTCTTGAGGCATTCCCCTTTGAGTTCAGAAGCCCCATCCGTCTATACGATGGGGTAGTTCACATACTTGACTAATTGACACCTAACCACTGATAAATAAAAATTAGATAAAAGTTCAGCAAATCTGAAGTTCGGTAGCAATGCTTACAGCAGGCTACTGCCGAAACTCTCCTATGAGCAAAGCCGACAACATCGTTCAAGCTATAGCTCTAGAAGTTTTTAGGATAGTAGTCTTCATTTAATACCCAGTTGGGATAAAATTTTGTTGCCTAAAAACTATTTTCTGTTTTGATTTTTGATTAGTGGATAGTTTTTATCCATTGTCCTCCACACTAGAGCCGGGGGAGCATCAAAAAGCAGAATATTTCCAGTAATGAACTTATCTGTGTTTGTTGATTAACTTGCCTTTTTAAGGAGAAGAATGTTGAAAAAATTTTTCATAGCTGTGGCCACCATACTATTCTTGACTTTTCAGACCTTGGTCAATAGTGCCACTGCAGCCGAATTAACTGATAACGATCGGACTTTACCTCTCAATGAGGATGGTCAAGAAGTTGTACTTAGTATTAAGGAATACACAAGAGGCAGACGACTATTCAATGACACTTGCTCTCAGTGCCATGTCGGAGGAATAACCAAAACTAATCCTGATGTTTCCCTAGACCCAGAAGTTTTAGCATTGGCCTATCCGGCACGAGATAACATTGAAGGTCTGATAGACTACTTGCAGAATCCTACTACTTATGATGGTTTTATAGAAATATCTGAGTTCCATCCCAGCATTAAGAGTGCAGATATTTATCCGGAGATGAGAAATCTCACTGAGGATGATTTATACGCGATCGCTGGTTACATTCTTGTACAGCCTAAAGTTCTGGGCAAACAGTGGGGCGGCGGTAAAATCTACCGTTAAATTTCTGTAGAGCATAAATACTGACTAATGATTTTAGATTATTGGTTTTTTGATGGGAAACAAAATTTTTTTATTTTCTCTTCATTAAACCTTAATCTAAAATCTATCATCGGTAGTCTCAACATTATGTTATTGTAGATAACTAAGTTAAATAATTTAACAATTTGAGAATGTTAAATAAAAAATTTCCAATTCGCTTTATACTGACAATATTAATAATTTTTCTAGTAATTATTGGGAATACTGAATCTGCTCAAGCAGCTGTAGATTCCTATGTAAAAAGATATTTACAAGCAGAAAAACCTGTAGAAATTAAACTGAATAATCAAGGTGAAACAATGGCATTTTCTGCTGAAGATTTATCGGAGGGTAAACAATTCTTCGCCAGGAACTGCCTCAACTGTCATGTGGGAGGAGCAAATTTAGTTAATCCGAGTATTTCTCTGTCTTTAGCAGATTTAAAAGGAGCAACACCACCAAGAGATAATATTAATAACTTAGTTACTTTCTTTAGAGATCCGATGGTATATGACGGTAGTGATTATACATATTTATGTCGTCAAGTCACAGAAAACTGGATACCTCAAAAGCAAGCAGAAGATATGGCAGCTTTTATTTTGAGAGCTACACAAAAAGCTCCTGGTTGGGGAGCAGGAGAGATTGAACAGTAAAATCAAATTTATCTATCTGGAAAATCTCAAACCTCACATCCTTACCTAATAACTAAGGTTTAAAGCCTCTTATTGGCTGCGCCACGAGCTCTCGGTCTACAAGGGGAAACAATAAAAAAATTTCCTGTTTCGTCAATCCAATCCGTTTCAAGCAGAGGTAATTATTAATTATTAATTGTTGAAAGGGGGGTTGAAAATCACACCCTTAAAAACTTTTTCTGAACCAGAATTAATACTTGACAAATTCTCTACATACTGTTATTAAATAACTCCCGATCATACCACTTAGCTTTGTAGGTCAGTTGCCTGAAAAGTTCCCCAATTTTAAGGTTGACAATGATAGAGCGATCGCTGATCTTGTAGAGTTGGCAAATGCATAGAATGGGGGATGAAAATATCAAATTATTACAATTTGTCCACCCTACTCTTTACCCGTATTTCTCACTGCTTT
>JBARXI010000208.1:0-2493 GCA_049647275.1 Microcoleaceae cyanobacterium | reverse complement strand
CCATAAAGTCAAAATTTAAAAGTCATATCATGTCCGGTTGAATACTTATAAATAATGACGGAGGAGTCAGGAGTCAGTATGGGTAATTTCCTGCGGAATGCGGAGCAAACATGGAAAGCGGAGCATTCGGTCCGAAATTACCCGTACAGGAGGGAAGAAGAAGCAAGAGGAGAAGAATGTTTTTATCATTAATTAAACGGATATGATATTACATGAAATATATCGTCAACAGATATAATTCCATCCGTGAACTTCTGGGGTTTATTTAATCCTCATTCTTATAATCAAACAGTCTAAACTCTTCAAAAGTCACAGAAAAACCTTCCCCATCAGGAGAAGCACACATCAACCCTACCTGTAGCTGATTTGCTGTGGTCAAATAAGCTAACCTCAATAAACTATAACTCTCCCCATCCAGAGAATATTCTACTTCCACAGTTTCCCCACTCCGTTTTAACCGCAACCAAATACTTTCTGGGTTTTCCCGCAATGGCATCACCGACCAATCAGAATATTCCCTGGTAACTACAGCACTCGCTTGTTGCACCCCATTCACAAATTCAATGCCACATTTTAACCAAGTCTTTTCATCCAAACGCACCATCAAACCTGCTTGGTCGTATAAAGTTTGATATTTACCAGTAATTTTGACTTGGGCGGTAAAGTCGCCTGTAATATTCTGATAATAAAAATGACCGTTATCCCGAATAAAATCATAGTGAGTTACTCGCCAAAAATCTGTCTTTGCGCCAGTGGTAACTTGAATTATTCCATCTTGCTCATTCCAGACAGGAGGTAGGTTATACCATTGCATTATATTTGTTGTTGTTGGTGGGGAAATACTCAGCACGCCACCATTCATAATGTCTTGGTATGAAATTTGCCAGTCTGATACAGGTTGAGCATTGAGCAAATAAGGTTCGGAATGACTACCCTGCTTAATTGTAAAATCATTGCCATTATCTAAATGTATAGTCGCTTGGGAAAAATGTAGATATCCCAAGTCAAACATTGGCGTGCCTGGAGTTACCTGATACAAACCCAGGGCACTGAGAATATACCAAGCCGACATTTGCCCGCAGTCTTCGTTGCCTATCAAACCATCTGCGGTAGCTTTGTACATTGTGGTGAGTATTTGTTTGACATAAGCACGAGTCAGATCGTTACGCTCGACAAAGTTGAAAAGATAGGGGATATGATGACTAGGCTCATTCCCGTGAGCGTATTGCCCAATTAATCCTGTAATATCGGGAAATTCATTTCCGATGTTGCTATCGAGGGAAAATAATTTTTGCAGTTGTGCTAAAAATGCTGACTTCCCACCCATAAGTTGAATTAAGTCTGGAATATCCTGAGGTACAAACCAGGTATATTGCCAAGAGTTACCCTCAATGAAAGGAGAATACCATCCTACTGCAAATGGGTCGAAATTATCCCAAGTGCCATCCCTAAGTTTGGGGCGCATTAATTTTTGACTAGGGTCGAATACTTGGCGGTATGCTTGTTGGGAACGGTTTTGATAGTTTTCTGCTAGACTAATATTTCCGAGGCTTTTGGCAATTTGAGCGATCGCCCAATCATTATAGGCAAATTCTAGAGTCTGAGACACCGACCAATTAATATCAACATCTGAAGGCACAAAGCCATAACCGCGATAAATATTTAATTCGGTCTCATCTCTATTCATGGTGTCGATCGTCGCTCCTAACGCCCACCAATTAT
Source organism: Microcoleaceae cyanobacterium (assembly GCA_049647275.1). Taxonomy (GTDB): domain Bacteria; phylum Cyanobacteriota; class Cyanobacteriia; order Cyanobacteriales; family Microcoleaceae; genus JASJEE01. Next base: position 771 of record JBARXI010000208.1, on the reverse strand, counting down.
CATAGTTTTTCAAGCCTTTGCTAAAAGCATCTGCAATAACGCTAATGGCATGCTGACCAATCATTGTTTTGACATCTTTTTCCCCTAGTTTCCATTTTGGCAACTCACCCACTTGGTCGTAATGTATCAACATAGATTTGATATATTCACTGGTTTCTGCTGGTTCGAGCAAAGTCATTAATGGATGGAGGGCGCGAAATGTATCCCACAGGGAAAATAGGGTGTAGTTGGTAAAGCCTGCTGCTGTATGAACGCGCCCATCGGCTCCCCGAAACCGTTTGTCTATATCCATATATATATGTGGAGCTTTGTAGGTATGGTAAAGGGCTGTGTAAAATATGGTTTTGTCGGTTTCGTTTTCGGTTTGAATGTCTATTTTTGCTAGTTTGTCGCGCCAGAGTTGTTTGCCGGAGTCTACTGTTTGATGAAATTGCCAGGATGGGATTTCTGTTTCGAGGTTTCTGTGTGCGCCAGTGAGGTCTACAGCGGAAATACCAACTCTAATTTTGAGATGGGAAATTTGCCCAAAGTCTAGATATGACTGAATATGTTTGCTATATGCACTGTTGAGTGGACTGAGATTTTTGCCATTTGTTGATATGTAGATTTTTTTGAATGGTCGGTCAAATGTGATGTAAAAATATATTCGTTGTTCGGGGGACCAACCTTGGCTGATGCGACTGCCAATGAGAGTGTATGGGTTTAATGCTGTGAGGTGAGCTGCGAGTGTTTTTTCGTCGCGGCGATGAACTAGGTCTATTAGTAGTTTGG
>JBARXI010000207.1:0-17623 GCA_049647275.1 Microcoleaceae cyanobacterium | reverse complement strand
GCGACCATGTTATAATAGAAGAACACAGGGGGAGGGCATCACCTCTGTATAAACTGCAACTCCTTTGCGGGTTGAAGAATCCCGCGTTGTCGCTCAAGCAAGGGCGTCGGGAGTATGTCAATCCCTTATGGGTTTAATACCCCACCGTCACCCGCGGTGCAAATGCGGTTGGTGGGGTATTAAACCCATCGACCCCATTCTCCTGACCCCATTCTCCTGACTCCTGACTCCTTCTTCAATCCTTGTTACAATGAGCAAAAGCACAATATCACCAGCCCGCATCACCAAAGTAATAACCGACTCCATCGGTGCCGAAATCGGATTTGAAGCCGGAGACGCAATAGCCAGTATCAACGGGGAAAAACCGCGCGACCTGATCGACTATCAATATCTCTGCGCCGACGAATACTTAGAAATAGAAGTCATAGATACTCATGGCAAAACCCACCACATAGAAATAGAAAAAGACTACGACCAAGACTTAGGATTAGAATTTGAAACTGCTCTATTTGACAACCTAATTCAATGCAACAACAACTGCCCATTTTGCTTCATCGACCAACAACCCCCAGGTAAACGAAAAACTCTCTACCTCAAAGACGACGACTATCGCCTCAGTTTTCTCTATGGCTCCTATCTTACTCTCACCAACTTGCCCCAAAGCGAGTGGGAGAGAATAGAACAAATGCGACTTTCGCCTCTCTACGTTTCTATTCACGCAACAGAAGCAGAAGTGCGATCGCGACTATTGAAAAATTCCCGCGCCGGAAAAATACTCGAACAAATACAATGGTTTCAACAACGGCGACTGCAAATACACGCCCAAGTCGTAGTTTGCCCCGGAATAAATGACGGCATTCACCTAGAGCGCACATTATTAGACCTAGCAAAATTCCACACAGGGGAAATACCAGCCGTCGCATCAGTAGCAGTGGTGCCAGTGGGATTAACTAGATTTCGTCCCATGGCAGATGAACTTATACCTGTCACTACTGAAAAAGCCCGGGAAGTAATCGACCAAGTGCAAGAAATTCAGGCCAAACTCAGACAAACATCTGGGACAAATTGTATCTGGTTGGCCGATGAATGGTTTTTGATTGGCCGTCGCGACTTACCACCCGCCTCAGAATATGAAGACTATCCACAAATTGGTAATGGAGTGGGTTCGATACGCCAATTTTTGACACAATTTGAAACTACAGCAGCAGAACTTTTGACAGCAAACATTTGCTTAAGCACCCAAAGAAAATTAACGTGGGTAGTGGGGAATGCAGTAGAGAAAGCATTTGAAGCGATCGCCGAAAAATTAAATCAAGTCGAAGGATTGGCAGTAAATATGGTAGCCTTGGCTAGCGATTACTGGGGACAAAGCATCACCGTTACAGGATTATTAACAGGCCAAGACTTGCTACAGGGTTTACAGGGGCGAGATTTAGGAGCAGGAATTATTTTGCCCGCGGTAATGCTCAAACCAGGAGATAATCGTTTTTTGGATGACATGACCCTGGAAGAATTAGCAGAGCAACTCAGGACACCAATTTGGCCAGTAGCGGGAGTAAAAGAATTGATATTAACTGCTATAGGCGATAACCTCCGGTTAAGCGTACCCTATCGCTAACCCAGAAAAAAAGGCCCAAAAAATATTTTTTGTCGCAGTCCGGATATTCTAATTGTAAATTGGGGAGCGTAAATGTTAATCATTGCTTTAGAATATCTGTTGGACTAGCAGACTAATTAGAAAACATGAGTGTTTTTCGTCAGATTGTAGTATTTGGAGTGAGTGGAGCAATTACTTTGGGTAATATGGGAGAGGGGTCTTCAGCTTCTCCTCTCATAGATTCTCAGAGTAAGACTTCCCCTACTCATCTAGAAACAATAAATAAACAGGCTCAGGCAAAGGTGTCGGAGGAAGAAGTAGTTGAGTCTAATGAGGCAGTTGAGACTCAGGGAGTAATATCTGATTCTGATTTGGTTTCTCAAGGAAAATATCAAGGCAGTTTATTAGAAAAAATCCAATTAAAATCTACTGAGTCGGGTGTAAATGTTTCGCCTATTAGTCGCTTACAAATAAATAGAATATTTAAAAATTTACCTGATAGTCTATATCAGAGTCAAGAGTTTAAAGCTGAAAATAGTGTATCAAAAGAATCTGCAAATTCGGCTCAAACTAGTAAAAGCAGTTTACTTGATTCGTTAAAGTCGGAAACAGAGACAGATTTAGCTACGGAAAATAATTCATCATCTGAGGTGAATTTCAATAAACAATTATCTCAGGCAGAAGTATTAGAGTCAGGGGCGGTTTCTCAAAGAAATTCTTTTTCAAATTCGGCTCAAAGCAATAGCAGTTTACTTAATTCATTAAAGTCGGAAACAGAGACAGATTTAGCTACAGAAAATAATTCATCATCTGAGGTGAACTTAAATAAACAATTATCCCCAGAAAAAGTAGTAGACGAAGGCGGAATTTCTGCTGCCAAATCGTTGTTAGATTTGGCTAAAACCAGAATTAGCAGTTTACTTAATTCATTAAAATCAGAAAAAGAGACAGATTTAGCCACAGAAAATAATTCATCATCTGAGGTGAATCTCAACAAAAAATTATCTCAGGCAAAAGAAAATCAAGAGACAAGCTCTCAAACAAAAGCCCTAGAAAATACCAATAAATCTAGTAGCAGCTTACTAAACTTACTACAGTCAAACCAATCTACAACTTCTGCCAATTTAACCCGAGGAAATAGCAACAGTAAATTAGAAATTTATCTCAACAAAAAAATACCTCAAATTAAAAAAGATAGAGACTTATATTCCGCAAAAAATTTCCATGGGTTATCAGAATCAAACAGCAGTCTACTAGCCTTACTCCAGTCAAATACTCAAACAGAACCAACTCAAACACAAACATTCAAACAGTCAATAACACAAAACATAGAAAAAGTCAATCAAAATACCACATCAGAAACAAAAAATCTAGCAAATGCCAACATAAATAGTAACAATATAGAAGAGTCATCAAAGTCAAAATCAGACACAGAAATAACTACAAATTCAATAAATCAAAAAATAGAGTCAAAAATTAATTCCCTATTAACAAGCAGAACTCACATAACCACCAGCGTTAACCACGCCCCCCCGATGGCAACAGTAAATGATTTAGCAAAAATTGAAACCCAAGCATCAGCTTTAACTAATAGTAATAGCAGAAATAGTCACAATAATATTAATAATAAATCTAATATTCCGCAGCAAGTAAACTTACCAGGTCGAACCAGACAAAGTACAACAGAAACAATGGAATTTCCATCAAAAGCTAAAAATGCAATAGTGGGAAATTCAGCCCAAATAATGACAAGTACCAACTCCAACCAGACAACAACAACAGTTCCCAACTTAGCAACAACAGCAAATAAAACATCATCAGCGATCGCCAATAATGTAACTATTGCTCAACAAACAACCCCTAGCCGAAATTCCATTAACACCTTTCCCCCACCAGTGCCAAACGGAACATTACAAACAAATCCTCCCCCTATTTCACCTAACTCCAATCCACTCTACATTCCCATTAACCCAGACGAAGTACAAATACAAGAAACTATACCCATTACTCTCCAAGAAGCCATAGATTTAGCCAGACGTAATAATCCAGGCATACAAATTACTCAACTAGAACTAGAACGTAGTAGAGCTGCGATGCGAGAAGCTCAAGCTGCCTTGTGGCCAAGTCTCACATTTCAGTCCACTCTACAAAGAACAGAAAGTGCCATCGGAGACCTACAAGCACAAGCTCAACGACGAGTAGCAGAAGTCACAAACCGACCAGAATTTCAAGATACAGATATTCAAAATTTCCCCACTACTACATTCACAAATGACTTTCAATTTGATTATGACACTGGCCTCGGTGGAACTCGTGCTGCTAGAATTGGCGTTACCAGGGAACAGATGCGCTTGCGAGAGTTAGAGTTAGAGCGAATAGCCGAACAATTGCGTTTGGATGTTTCTAATGATTATTATGATTTGCAACAATCAGATGGTCGGGTAAGAATTGGAGAAGCTGCAGTTAATAATGCTCGCAAGAGTTTAGAAGATGCAGAAGCTTTAGAAAGGGCAGGGGTGGGAACTAGATTTGATGTATTGCAGTCTCAGGTGACTTTGGCAAACGAACAACAAAACCTGACAAATGCACTTAGAGACCAACGTAGTGCCCGACGCCGTTTATCAGAACGATTGAGTATTAGTGAGTCGGTCGATCTGACTGCTGCCGATCCGATCGAGCCTGCTGGCTCTTGGCCTCTGTCTTTAGATGAGACAATAGTACAGGCTTTTCAAAAACGGGCTGAGTTAGAGCAGCAGTTAGTACAGAGAGATTTGAGTGAGGAGCAACGAAAATTGGCTCTGTCGGCGGTTAGACCGAACTTAAACTTTTTTGCTACTTATAGCGTGTTGGGGTTAACTACTGATAATACAAGTTGGCGAGCTGCTAGGGGTTGGGCTGATGGTACTACCGTTGGGGCTAGATTTAGATGGAATTTTTTTGATGGTGGAGCTGCTAGGGCTGCAGCTAGACAAAGTAGAATTGACCAGGATATTGCTGTAACTAGGTTTGAGCAAGTTCAAAATCAGGTTCGTCGGGAAGTAGAGGAAGCGTTTTTTGCTTTGGAAGCTAGTTTTGAAAATATTTCTACTGCAGAGTTGGGTGTGGAGCAGGCAAAAGAGGCTTTGCGTTTGGCCAGATTGCGATTTCAAGCCGGGGTGGGAACTCAGTTGGAGGTGATTCAGCAAGAAACAGATTTGACTAGAGCTGAGAATAATTTGTTAACAGCGATTATTGACTATAACCGCTCTCTTTCGGAACTGCAACGAGCTGTTAGTAATCTTCCAGGAGGTGATTTGTCAGATATTCCATAAAGTCAAAATTTAAAAGTCATATCATGTCCGGTTGAATACTTATAAATAATGACGGAGGAGTCAGGTAGGGGAGCCGTCGGATTGGCGACGTACAGGAGTCAGGAGTCAGGAGTAGGGGTAATTCATGAATTAACCGTACAGTAGGGGTAATTCATGTTTGCGTTCGCTCCGCATTCCGCACCGAAAGGAAAGCATTCGGTAGGAAATTACCCCTGCTGACTAAAAAAACGCTCTTCATTGACAAAGATACGTTTAGGGGTTCTATAAGGCAAGGGAATTTAAGAATTTCCTAAATCGCGACTGCTATGGTTACTCTATACTTTAGCAGCAAAGCTCCGACTCCCCAACTTCCGGCTCAGATTTCGGTGAATCAAGTTGCTCACAACTATTTTTTTCGGTAAAGTTCTCAACATTAGTTAACATTCCTTATAAATGCCGATTTCAATATAAATTAAGAATTCATAATGGCCAATATCAAGTTTGAAAACGAAAATCAGGAAGTAATTGCTGCAAATGGGGCAAATTTAAGGATTAAGGCCCTGGAAAACCGCGTTGACCTCTATACCTTTACAGGCAAGATGATGAATTGTGGGGGCTATGGACAATGTGGCACTTGTATTGTAGAAGTTGTTGAAGGTATGGAAAATCTTTCACCTCGTACTCCAGTGGAGGAGCAAAAGTTGAAAAAAAGGCCCCCAACCTATAGATTAGCCTGTCAGACTATGGTTAATGGTCCCGTGGTTGTCAAAACAAAACCAAAACGCAAATAATGGTATCCTTAGTCTTGTGGTTTTCAACTCAAGGTGGGTAATCATGGAAGTTAATAATTTAGGGTTTGTGGCAACCATTTTATTTATATTTGTGCCAGCCGTCTTCTTAATTATTTTGTACATTCAAACGGGCAAAACTGAAAGCTAAGAAATTAGCAGTTTGCAAAAGTAGGAGCGCAATTTTTAGATTGTGCTCCTATTTTTTAATCTTTACAGCGGTGTTCATTTGGGTAGACCAAAGTAGGGATGTTCCATGGAACGTCCCTACCATATTTTGCTCGTGACGATGTGGTTCATCGATTTGAAAAGCGCTGTAAGCTTCCAGGCCAAATATCTATAGGAGTTCGCTCTGGGGTATTTACAGATTATTTTTTGTATACCCTCTCCAGTATGTAACCTGAGCTATAAGTTGTAACGACACGAGGGCGAAGCGCTATAAATACTGCTCTAGCGGGCTAATAACACAGGACAGTTGGCATAAACCCGAACATAGTCAGATAGAGAATTTCCTAATAGTCGATCGAGGTCCACAAGATTCTTCGCGCTCGACGGACGGCGATCGGGAGAACCCAAGATTAACAGATCCACATTCAATTCCTGGGAAATTTTACAAATTTCTGGACCTGGTTTGCCACTAGCTGCAACACAGCGATAATTAATACCCAGTTTTTTTGCTTCTGAGGCAGCTTCTGCTAAAATAGCATCTTTTGCCGCATCGGCCGTATAATCTTGAGTAGATTTTCCACTGACATCCTTCCTGACATGACTCAAAATTAATTGTCCTCCAGGAATTTGATTTACTAAAGAAATAGCCAACTTTAGAGTACTTTTTCCTGCCTCTGATGAGTCTAGGGCAACCATCACGCGCCGGATTTTTTTTACATAAATATCGTCTTTGACCAGTAACATCGGATGGGAAGTTAACTGGAAAACATATTGACTGACAGAATTTTCCAGAATAGCTTGCAATTTGCCCAATCCCCTCGAACCCATAATAATTAGTTCCGATTGTTCTTCATCAGCCACTTGACAAACAATATCTTTGGGGTCTCCTTGTTTAAGTCGAGGATTAACTTTTTTTGGGTCTATTTTTAAAGACTCAACGGCCTCTGCCAGAATTTTTCCACCTTCTTCTAACTTGGTGGACATACTTTCTGCACTAGCTTGGGGTGTGACAACGTGCAATACAGTCACAGATGCTTGTTGATAATATGGAATGTCCATCAACATATTCAGCATTTGTTCGCATAATCCCCGGCCAGCCACAGCTACCAAAATTTTGTTTATCATATCTCAGTTGAGTGAATCAGCAAATAATAACCTTTACAATTAGCATAAATCTCCTGCAGCAATGGTAACTTTGAGAAATGTAGAGTTTTAGCAATTTTTGTAAAGTGGCCTCATCAGAACAATTTTCACCGCAGTTACCCACCAGTGCGATTGAAAATCAATCCACTGAAAAATCATCAGAAGTCTGGTTTGAATATGTTGTCCGGGTTTATCCGCACCATACTGATTATGCAGGTATTGTTTGGCATGGCAGTTATATTTCCTGGATGGAGGAGGCGCGGATCGAGAGTTTGCGTTCTATTGGTATTGAGTTTGCTGACTTGGTTAACCTCGGCTGCGATTTACCAGTGGTTGAACTTTCTGTACGTTACCATAAACCAGTCAAGTTGGGGATGGTAGTTTTAGTCAAAACCCGCATGGCAAATACTGAAGGGGTAAGGTTAGATTGGGATTACCAAATTCAATCTTTGGATGGTAAGGAATTATATGTTACTGCTAGGGTAACGCTAGTAACTATTGACCGAGAAAAAGGTAAAATTATGCGCCGTTTACCTCCGGCAGTTGAGGAAGCTTTGACTAAGCTTTCGTTATAGTTGGAATGGCTTTTTTTTGATGATTACTGATTATTATTTGGGGGGTAATAGACGGATAAAGTTTGTAATTGCCTCCCGTTTTATCGCTACGCTAATGTCATGCGGAGCAAACACACTTGGTGATTTCTGACGAATTGAAAGGGATTCTCATATTCATCATATCCACTATTTTTGCTCTTCCCTATTGCCTAAAATGCCCAACTTTTGTACCTCACGATATTGGGAAGCGCCAGAGCATAAATTAATCAGGCAATAGCAAAAAATACATTATCCAGATTTTTGAAATCCCCCAATTTCGGTGCTACCCTAAGTTCAGTAGAATAGGATATTTTTTGATCGGGGCAGTCCATACATCACATTCAACTATTTTTAACTGTTTACGATCAAAATTTTAATAGAAATAAATTCAAATAAAATGAAAATATCAAGTAATTGTTTAATTTATTCTTGGGGATAATAGACGGATAAAGTTTGTAATTGCCTCCCGTTTTCTAGCGATTCTCAGATTCTTCATCATATCCACCATTTTTTCTCTTCCCTATTGCCTAAAATGCTAAATTTTTGTAACTCACGACAGTGGGAAACCCCAGAGCATAAATAAATTAATCAATCACATTAAACTATTTTTAACTCTTGAGGATTAACATCGTGATAGAATTAAATTAAACTTAAAATCTAAAGTAATTGTTTCTTTTCTTATTTTGTTTGATTAGATGAACATTGAATTTTTAATTGATGATATATGTTGAATTTTAGCGTAGCTATTCGTACTTATAATGGAGAAAAACTCCTGCCTGGACTCCTAGAAAAATTGCGATCGCAAATCAACACAGAAAATATTTCCTGGGAAATACTCATTGTTGATAATAATAGTACAGACAATACTGCTAAAATTATTCAAGAACATCAGTCAAACTGGCAGGAATTATACCCCATCCAATATTATTTTGAACCTCGACAGGGAGCATCTTATGCCAGACAAACAGCAATTAAAGCAGCTAAAAGTCCACTGATAGGCTTTCTGGATGACGATAATTTACCCTCTCCTGACTGGGTAGCTAATGCCTATGCTTTTGGGCAGTCTCATCCTCAAGCTGGGGCTTACAATGGTCTGATTCATCCTATTTATGAAGTGCCACCTCCTGAAAATTTTCACAGAATAGCTTCCTGTTTGGCAATTATCGAATGGCCGGAAACCGAACCATTTTGTTTTGATTCAAAAGACAAAGGAGGACTTTTACCACCAGGGGCAGGTATAGTTATTAGAAAGCAAGCTTGGGTAGAAAATGTTCCCGATAATTTAGAATTGAAAGGACCTGTCAATGGTTCTTTAACAGCAAAAGGGGAAGATATAGAAGCATTTTTGTATATCAGAAATGCCGGGTGGGAAATTTGGTTTAATCCAGAGATGCACATCTACCATCAAATTCCGAAAAGTCGTTTAGAGAAGGAATATTTAATCAGATTATTAAGGGGTGTTGGTTTAAGTCGTCATCGAACTAGAATGTTAGGATATAAACCTTGGCAAATATCTTTAGTTATTCCTTTATATATGGCTAACGATTTACGGAAAGTAATTAGTCACCGACTCAAATATGGAAAAGAATTAGAAACGGATATTGTGGCAGCTAGTGAAATAGAAATGTATTGGGGAAGTCTGGAAAGTCACTTGCAGGGATTAGGGAAATTTTTGAGGTTTAAGAAAGTAAAAATCAGTGATTAATTATGAAATCAGAAGAGACCTTAGTTAGTATAATTATTAATAACTATAATTACGGAAACTTTTTGCCAGAAGCAATAGACAGTGCTTTTGCTCAAACTTACCCTAATACTGAGGTTATAGTTGTTGATGATGGTTCGACAGATAAATCGCGAGAGATTATCCATAGTTATGAACAAAGAATTATCCCTGTATTGAAAGAAAATGGGGGGCAAGCTTCAGCTTTTAATGCAGGTTTTAAAGCCTGCAAAGGACAAATAATTTGCTTTCTTGATTCTGATGATTATTACCTACCAGAAAAGGTGAGTAAAATTGTTGAACTTTTTGAACAATATCCAAATGCAGGTTGGATTTTTCACGATTTAGCAGAAGTAGATATCAAAGGTTTTTCTTTAAAAATACCAGAAAAACGTTGCATTAAAAACTTTGAATATGTTGACCTGCGAGAAATTATATTAAAGGGAAAATTGCTAAAATATTGGTTTCCTGCCACCACTGGTTTATGTTTTAAACGCGATATTATCAAGCAAATATTACCAATGCCAGAGCAATTTTTTATTTCTAGCGATGCTTTTTTAAGGTTAGCTGTAATTAATCTCTCTCCGGGGATACTTTCTCCAGAAAAACTTGCTATTCATCGCAGTCATGGGGATAACTCTTATGCCTTTAAAGAAAATATTGGGGTTGACAGGTCGAAGTTATATATTAAAGTCGCATACTATCTCAGAAATAGATTTCCAGAAACTCAAAATTTTACAGATAACCTTTTGGCTAATTCCTTAGTTCAACTTATTAATTGTACAAGCTTGAAGGAAGCTATTGATTTTCCTGAATATCAAGCATATTGGAAAGATTACCCTCAATTAATTTCTCGCTTAAATTTGACGTTCAAAGTTATTTTTACCTATGGCAAAATACAGGGAAGAAGAGTTGTAAATTCTATATCAAGTAGAAGGTGGAGTGGTTAATTTGATTTCAATATTTTTTCTCGTTTTAATAGCATTAAAAAAAAACTCCTATGATTAACACCCATTCAGTCAAAAAAAAATTGAGAAATAGTCTGCCAAATCTAGCTCAATATCTAGTTAACAATAGTTATCTAGAAACAAACTTTTTCTATCCTCAATACAAAAAATATTTGGCAAATTATCAAAATCAACTACCATTAGTTACTGGAAATGATGCGATAATTGTTGAGACTTTAAAACAACAAGGCATCTGTATAACAACCTGGGAATCTCTCTCAATACCAGGTACCAATGAATTTATAGAAGCTGTGAATAATCTCATGGCAGAACTTACGAAAATATCAGAAAAAAGAACAGCTAAATTTGCCATTGAATCTAACTTAGAACAGCTCCTCAAATATCCACAAATATTTCATTGGGGTCTCGAAGATAGATTAATAAATATTGTTTCTAGTTACATTGGTACTCCCATTGCTTACGATACTTTTACGGCACATTTAAGTCTTAATAATGGTAAAGAAACAGCAACTAGACGTTGGCACTTAGACAATGAAGACAGAAAAGTTATTAAAATAATCATCTACTTTAATGATGTAGATGAAGCGGGCGGTCCTTTTCAATATATGCACCCAGAAATTAGTTCATTACTGTTAAAAAAAGTCAAAGACAAATACAAATTTTTTCACAATCAAGAAATAGAAGAACTAATACCTAACCATCAACAAGATTGGTTGACAACTTATACAGGAAAAGCTGGAACTGTAATAATTGTAGATACTGCTCATTCCTATCATCGTGGGAAACCACCCATACAATCTTCTCGCCATGGAGTTACTTTTGGCTATTTAAGTCGTCGCCCCCATCAACCTTTTCGGGCTGGTAGAAATCTTTTATCTAGAGAAGAATTATCTCTTGTCGCTGCACAACTGCCTCCAGAGAAACAGGCTTGCGTTTATTGGCAGGATGCTCTTCCCACTATAGTCAAGTTGATTCCTAAATATTCATACCTTTATTAATTAAAAGGAGATTAATCATGTCTTTTATTCGTAACTTAGCAACTTCTGTTTTTTCCTATATGTATGCCCGGAGTCTGAAAAAGCAACATCTATATAAGTCAAGAAAAGACCAAATAAGAAACGATGTTGTTGATTTTGAAATTGCTGAAAATGTGGGTCTAGAAGTTTATTGGAAAATTGTCAAAGTAGCAGAAGGTCCGTCTGTAATATTTCATGCTCTTGGCTATGAAATTCTCAGATTTGATACTTATATTGGTGGACAAGCTCATTGTCATATTCAGCTTATAGAATGCCAACAAAAATCTAAGTCTCGTTTATTTTTACCAGAAAAAACAGTTGAAGAGCAAATTGAACGGGCAATTTTTGAACTAGAAAAAAACCTATATTATTGGCTGCAACGTCATCCCGATCGCCAAATTCGGATGTTAAAAATTGACCAGACTAGATTAAAGATAGCTACAGAAAAGGCAAGGGGAAAAATGTTGGAATTTGCGGAAAAAATTAAAGAGAAAGCAGCATCTACTGAAGCTATAGTTTAGTGAAGTAAAAATAATTAAATTTTCTTCTTAAAAGGATTACTTTTAACAATTATGGTCTCAATTACACAAACATTAGAAAACTGGACGCTACCTCATAAATTATGGAAAACTGGCGCTCCACTTCCCACCCCACTGTTAGAAAGTGCGACAACAGTTATTAACGACCGACTATATGTTTTTGGTGGTTTTACGTTTAGCTGGCAAGCAACTAAAGATGTATTTGTCTATAATCTCGAAGCAAACCAATGGACTAAATTAGGTGAAATGCCTACCCCTGTAACTCATGTCAATGCAGCTATTGATGAGTCACGGGTGTGGTTTGCTGGTGGAGTTGTGGGTAATCATCCAGGTGCTGCAACGAAACAAGTCTGGCGATATGATACCAAGGAAAATTCTTGGATAGAGGGTATCCCATTACCTCAACCTCGTGCAGGTGGTGGTCTTCAGATTATTAATGATGAATTTCATTATTTTGGAGGATTTGCAGCAGACCGAGATACCACTTGTGGAGAACATTGGACGCTCTCCCTGGATGGGGGAACAGAATGGATAGAAAAAGCACCTCTGCCAAATCCGCGGGGTCATGTTTCTAGTATTACTGTGGGTGAGAAAATCTATGCTATTGGCGGTCAGCATCGCCATGATACTAATCCAGTTGATGTTGATTCGGTTCATGTTTATGATTCAAAAAAAGATACTTGGTTAGAGTTAGTTAGTTTACCCGAACCTAGGTCTCATTTTGAGCCATCAACTTTTGTCGTAGATAATTACATCGTTATTATTGGTGGGCGGAATAATCAAAATCCCCACTTATTGAGTGAAAGATTAACAGACATATTTGCCCATGAAAATGACAAACTAATTGATGATTTTCCCCTACAAGTTTTTCTCGCATTGAAGCATTCAATTAAAGGTTCTCAGTATTATACAGATTTGATTCCTAAAATCACTATTTATGACATCAAACTAGACACTTGGAGTGAATTTGCATCCTTACCAACTAATCTCTATGCCTGTATTGCTAATGTAATTAGTAAATGGTTAATTATCACTGGAGGCGGTAGAAATAGACATAGTAATATGCAGTCTAGAACTTTACTCAATCAAAGTTTGATAGATGTTATTAAAACCAAAACTAAATAGTCAAATCTTGATGCTTTTACTCAGGTCTTTAGAATCGGATTTTTTATGTCAATTCTAGAAGCGGAGTAAACAAACCTTAAGAAGGTATCTATAAAATAAATCTTAAGGGATGCTCAAAGATTTTCTGGTTGGTGGGTTACGGCTGTTCACAGAGCAGACTATTAAGTTTAAAAAGCGTTCAGCAGTTCAGCAATCAGCGTTCAACTTTTTAGAAGGGGATGTTTTACCCCTCCTAAAATTAAACGACTTATAGAAGTCGGAGATTTAAACCCAAGCTTTTCCGTTCCGGAATGCTTCGCAAACAGATGCCTAATTCTATGCACAAATTTTTAGGCTGATAGCTGATAGCTAATAGCTGATAGCTAGTTAACTATAAAGGTCGCGCCTAACCCACCCTACACAAGGATTTAATATTTTATTTACCGAAAAATTGTGCTTTAAAGCCTCCCCTTGATCGGGGATAATAAATAAAAATTTTCATGATTAGTCAATCCTATAATTTTCAAGGAGAGGTAATAGTTAATTATTCATTATTCATTGTTGAAAGATACTCTCTAAGATATTGCCCGCCAGATTAATAAGTTTCCTCCACGAAATATACGTATTTTATGAAAACTACATACATTAATTAAAGTCAACTACAAAAATGCAGAAAAAACATTCTTATGCCATCTCCGATCGTAATCTAATTGACTACCAATTATATGATTTTCACAATTTAGAACTCCGCGGACCAAAGTCCGAAAAAAATAAGTACATATCCTATATTGGAGGAGGACAAACCTTTGGAAGGTATTGCCAAGAACCATTTCCTCACATTTTAGGAAATAAGCTGAATATAGGAACTTTAAATTTTGGGCGTGGAGGTGTAGGTCCTAATTATTTTCTCAAAAATGAAACAATTATCAATGCTATTAACCAAACAGAATTAACTGTGGTACAAGTTCTTTCTGGCAGGAGTGTCAATAACTCAGTTTTCTTTTCAGCAAATGATAATGGTTATGGAATTAGACTAATTGATAATCAAGAAATGAAAGCTATACAGATTTTTAAAGACCTGATAATTGGGAAAGACATCAGAGGAAGAGATATAAATTTTATCAAAAATTTGGTTGAGGAAACCAGACAAAATTATCTAGATGGAATGATTGCTCTGTTGAAAAAAATTAAGGTACCTAAAATACTTTTATGGTTTTCTGTCCGCCAGCCTAGATATCAAGAAAGCTATGATGATAATGCCAGATATAAAGAGTCGATTAGGTCTAAAATTAATAATATTTTGGAAACTGTATCTAAAAATAGAATTGGCTTTTTCCGGGGGTATGCTCCAGAAAAGTATATTTATGCGGATTTTCCCCATCTAGTCAATGAGCAAATGGTTGAAATGCTCAAACCTCATAGTGATGCCTATGTAGAATGTATTACTAAAGTTGGTTTACCTCAAACTCTGATTAATTTTCGAGGAGAAAAAGTTCGTACAGATAACTACTATCCCTCTCCTCAAATGCACCAAGAAGCTGCTAAATTACTTTATCCAGTCTGTCAAAATATACTGAAAAACAAATGAAAGATTTTGAAATTTTCCCCAAAATTCAAAGATTTAAAGTTCGACTAAATGACTGGCTTTTAGCAAAAGAAATTGTTAAAGGTCAAGATAAGTATCAAAAATTTCTGGTTCTCACTCGTGCTAGAACCGGCTCAAATTTTTTAATGAGCTTATTACAGTCTCATCCACAAATTCGTGCATTTGAAGAAATTTTCACAAGACAAAAAAGAAAAATTAATTGGGGTTATGCAAAATATCCTCGGTCTTCTGAAGTTTTGAAAATGAGGGAAGAAGAACCAAGAAAATTCATAGATGAAGTTGTATTTCGTAAATTTCCTCCCTCTGTATCAGCCGTGGGTTTTAAATTGTTTTATTATCAGGCTCAATCGTCTGAAAGACAACAGATATGGCAGTATTTACATCAGGACAAAAATTTCAAAATTATTCATTTGAAAAGAGAGAATTTACTGAAGATTTGCTTATCTTATTATCTAGCTAAAATCACCAAAAAATGGATTGTCAAAAATGAAAAAAATTATCTGAACAATAATGTGACAGTCAAACTTGATTATAATGATTGTCTGAAACTATTTACAGAAACAAAAAAATGGGAAGACGAGTATGACAATTTTTTTAAGGAGCATCAAAAAATTGAATTGATTTATGAAAATTTAGTACAAGATACTATTCAAGAAACTAGGCGAGTGCAGGAATTTTTAGGAGTGAAGCCACAAAAATTATATTCATTAACACTCAAGCAAAATCAAGGTACATTGCCTGAAAGAATTTCTAACTACTATGAGTTAAAAGAAAAGTTTGAAGGTTCTCCTTGGATTAAGTTTTTTACTGATTGAGAACGTTGATTTATTTATAGCAATCCTATCTAATTCGTGAAATAAATCAGTTATTTTAAGGCAGAAGGCAGAAGGGAAAAAATAAGGAGAGAATTTTTCAGAGCTTCAGAGATTTTACAAATGATTTAGGATTGCTATATATAGAAGTAAGCAATATTTAGTTTGAAGAATAATTTACTAACTATAAATATATTTATTTATGATTAAACAATATGTTAAGAGCTTCCTAAAATTAATCAACGATTTTGGTAAACACCCACCGAAACGAAGTGATGAATTAATTGCTCAAATCGATCGGACAAATATGGAATATACAACCCTTGGTCGCACTGAACTAAAGGTAAGTGTGATGGGTTTAGGTGGTGGAGGATATAGCAAAATTGGTCAAAATACGGGCAAAAGTCAAGCAGAATCTATATATCTTATCCGTACAGCACTTGACTTTGGTATTAATTTATTTGATACGGCTGAAGACTATAATACCGAAACAATTATTGGTAAAGCAATTAAGCAAATCAAGCGGGAAAATGTGGTTATATCCACTAAGAAAAAAATCTGCGATGGAGACCGCTTAATTACTGGCAAGGAATTAGTTAGAGGCGTAGAAAAAAGCCTCCGCAAACTCCAAACTGATTATATTGATATTTATAATTTCCATGGTGTAACAATAAATGAATATGATTATGTTTCAACAGAACTTGTTCCGGTTTTATTTAAGATGCGCGATGCAGGTAAAATCAGGTTTATTGGTATTACAGAAGCTTTTATAAAAGAGCCAAACCATAAAATGTTAAGGCGTGCTGTTAAAGATGATTGTTGGGATACTATTATGGTGGGGTTTAATATCCTCAATCAATCTGCACAAAAGCTAGTGCTTCCTCAAGCTACTGCCAAAAATATTGGTGTACTTTCAATGTTTGCCGTTAGACGAGCATTAAGTAGTGCAAAAAACCTGAGAAAAGCAATACAAAAATTGCAGCAGATGGGTTATGCTGAACTTGAAACTTTAAATTCAGAAAAACCCCTAGATTTTCTGTTTTATGAAGATGGGGCTATAAATATTACAGATGCAGCTTATCGCTTTTGTCGTCATCAACCAGGAGTCGATGTAGTGTTATTTGGTACAGGGAATATTGAGCATATTGCTACTAATGTTGCTTCTTTATTGCGCCCTTCATTGCCTGATAAAAATTTGTTGAGACTGAAAGAATTGTTTGCCAATGTTGATAATTTTACAGGACATGAAAAGGTCTAAAATATTAATTAAGTTAGAGGTATTTTGTGAGATTTATAAACTATCAATTTTGCGACAGTTAGGGCTAAACTAAGTTTTAGCTCGAACAATTATTAACATGGAATCCAAGAAAACAATAATTATCTATCGCGACCAATTAATTCCCTACTCAGAAACTTTTATCCCGGCACAAGTGGAGAATTTTTCATCCTATCAGGGTTTCATTGAGTAATTCTAACTCCTGACTCAGTTCTCCTGACTTCTTGCCCCAAAGAGGTGATAAATATAAGATATATTTTTGATTAATTCAAGAAAATACATAATTATTAAACCAGAAAAAAGTAAATTAAATTTTATCAAAAAGATGGTCAACTAAAACAATAATGTTCCAATAATTTTACACTGAATTAAATTTAGCAATATAACACTCAGATAGACACAAAATAATCAGCAAAAATATGACAGCAAAAAAAGTTTTATTTATCGGTTTAGATTCTGCAGATCCAGAACTTCTTAAGCAGTGGAGTGAAGATGGTAGTCTCCCTAATTTGCAAAAAATTTGGCAAAGTAGTATTTGGGGTGATGTGAAAATTCCCAAAGGTTTTAGTAATGGTGCAATGTGGCCTTCTCTATTTACTGGTGTCAATCCTAGTAAACATGGTAGATATAATTATCTTTACATTGAACCGGGTACATATAATTTTAAGCACCTTTTTGATGAAGATACTGACTATCAAGCGTTACCGTTTTGGGTTGATTTGAGTAAACAGGGAAAACGAGTGGGAATTGTTGATGTACCTAGAGCTCCTCTGACTAAAGAAATTAATGGATTTCAAATAGCTGATTGGTTAACTCACGATCGCCGAAATGCTATAATTAGAAGTTATCCAGAAAATTTAGCTCAAAATATAATTGGGCGTTGGTGAATCTAGCTATGAATTAAGATATTATTTTGATAAATATCTTGATTACTATAGTCTAAAATTATGGAATGCCCTGAATGTAAATCCGCTCATATCCGCAAAAATGGAATTAATCGACA
>JBARXI010000206.1:0-13663 GCA_049647275.1 Microcoleaceae cyanobacterium | reverse complement strand
ATTCGATATTAGGGCCTAATTGATAATCTACAAAAGAGACAACCAAATCCTCTTCTCCCGCATCTTCCCCCTCTAGTTCGGCGATCGCATCTTGAGGAGTATCAACAGTGTAGGTGTCGTTTCCTTCCCCACCATCCATAGTATCAATACCACTACCACCATCAAGGTTGTCATCACCCTCCCCACCGAGCAGAACATCATCCCCACTAACACCGCTCAAAAAATCATTACCTTTACCACCATCAACTAAGTCATTACCAGCACCTGCATTAAGTAAATCGCTATCTCGACCCCCGAACAAAGCATCATTACCCTCTCCTCCAAACAGATCGTCAAAGTCGCTACCACCATTAAGAACATCATCACCAGGCCCAGCAATGAGGCGGTCTGCACCGGCACCACCATTGATGATATTATTACCAAAAACGCTCAAAAGTTGGTCATCCCCTGCACCACCATCAATACTATCACTTCCGAAACCGCCATCAATGGTGTCTGCACCAGCCAAACCATTAATTACATCATCTCCCGAATTATTTTGGTTTGGTTGAGGAAAAAAATCAGCACCCTCAGTTAATGTAAAATTAGTCATCTTTTCTATTAAGTTTGGATATCAAGAAATGATTTTATCATATTTTTCTTTTTGATTACTCTAATATCAAGTTTCATTAATTAGGTGTAATAAAAATGTTCTTCTCTCTTCCGATCGAATCCCCTAAATTTTACTCTGTTCCCTGTTTCTTATACGAAGAATGTTACAAATAGTTGAGGCAACTAAAATGGTTGAAGTCAGACAGCGATGGGATAGAATGGAATTGAATAGGGCTAAAGAATGATATTAAAGTCACCGAATAATTAATAATTAATAATTGGACAATTAGCGTGAGGCTACCGCGTCAATCGCTAATGATGTCCTTTTTCCAGAATTTTCTAGACCAAGAAAAGATTTATAACTTGATTAAAAATCTCCGACTTATTCATGATAAAGTTATGAATGATCGGAGTCAGCTTGATATTAAAATTATATTTGCTTAATGCAAATGAATGTTGCTGTCTTTGACCTCCGATTTCCCTTTATTAACCAGGGTTATGAGTTTTAACATCCAAGTTTCACCACCGACGAACGATCTGGTTCTGTCCCAGGATCAGACCCTTGAAGAAGTGGTGAAAGTTAACATTCCAAAGTCTGAAGTGGTTCCCCAAGTTGATGTCTATTTTCTGGTTGACACGACCGGTAGTATGAAGCCAGTGATCGATGTCGTCAAGAGAGACATCTCAATTGTTCTGACAACAATTGGGGGGCTAGGATCTGACGTGCAGTTCGGGGTTGGCGAATACAAGGACTTTCCGGCTCCTGTTGCTAATGAACACCCTTATGCCTTCGCCCACCATCATAGTCTGAGTGCAAACTACGCAGACATTGAAGCGGCAGTCAATACCTGGGCAACTACCCCAGGTAAGGACATTCCAGAGGCTCAGTTCTATGGGCTGAATGAGGTAGCCAAACCACCAAGTGACAAAATTGGTTGGCGTGCCTATTCCAAGCGGCTCATTGTCTGGATTGGTGACGCAGCCGGTCATGACGCAGTTTGCCAAGCAATCAGTAACCTGCCCTACGACATCACTGAAGAATCGGTAACAGCTTTACTTGTGGCCGAGAAGATTACTATCTTGGCACTGAGCATGAATACCGATTCTCGTTCCCCAGATGGGCTGGACGACGATCCAAAAACCAGGGCAACTGGTTATCAGCCTTTTTGCGGAGAGCCTGGAGGAACTCGTGGACAGGGCACAAGAATTGCCAATGCCACTGGTGGCAAGCTTGTCCCAGGTATTAGTCCGAGTACGATTATCGACAACATCAATGCTGAATTGGCAGCACAGATAACTTCGATCGCCAATGTACGCCTTGTACCGAGCGGTGACATAGCACAGTTTGTCAGCGCGATCGCACCTGCCGCTGGTTACGGACCACTCAGCAGAGACCAAGATCATGAGATAGCCTTCACCGTTTCCTGGGTTGGAGCCGTAGCTGCCCAACCTTTGGCCCAGGTATTTAATGGCTCCCTTGATGTGATTGCTGATGGACAAGTCGTAGGCGGCAAACCAGTCAAGATTACTGTACCACTCTCCGTTTCACCATTACCCCCTATTTTTCCCGAGGACGAAAATTCCATGCCACACCCAGAAGATGCTTCCGGTAACTGGATGTTAATTCACCAAGTAACTAGTAGTTATATGATAGCATATGGTTACCAGGCTACCGTTAACCAGATAACTAATATTTGGCGACAAGATCCGGTTGTGAATACGACAGGAAATCAAGGACACCTCTGGACTCTGGTGAAGCAAGCTGATGGAACTTACCTCATCCGAACCTGGCAGCAAAATGCTGGACTAAAAGAGGAGTTGTATCTCGAAGCAGCAGCCAACACTAACAGACAAGACCAATACCCAAGGATGCAAAGGCGCAGCAACAGTGATTTGCAGTCCTGGGTTTTGATTCCAGTCAGTGGCGATCCCAACACCTATGCCATCCAACCAAAGGCATTTCCAGACTATGCCCTCGGTCTTCTAGAAAATTTTTGTAAGGACGGCGCGCATATAGTAACCGGACGTACTTGGGGCAAACCAACGTTCCATCAATATTGGCGATTGAGCGCACCTCCTGCTACCGAATAGAACTTTAACCCGTCTGTCCCTACTTTCAGCGAAGCGAAGTAGGGAACGCGGAAAGCTTTTGGGGCTTGCGACTGGGCTCGGTACAATTCGGATTTGAAATCCGATTTTGCGCAGCCGAGCGCGTTCCGCGATGTGAAATCCCAGTCGGTCGGCAATTTGGACATTATGGCGTTGCGAGAGCAAACGGACAGAAAACAAAGCCGCACGTATAAGTCATCTTATACGCTTGGAGGGCGATAGTGCTATGCAACAACGCTCCGCGAACGCACAACCTGAATAGAGAAAATTGATTGATGCCCTCGACAGGAGTGTAGTTGCTCCCGTATTTTCTGCTGCCAACAGAACTCCAAGGTTCATCAACAAGACTTTAACGATCGCTTGATTTATGTTCTATACAATTAATTTGCTGGCTAAATTCTGATGATGATTCATGTATCCGTTTATGCTACATTATGAAGTGCAGAATGTGGGTTTATTGCTTGCTACAAAATCGAACGAAAAAATCGCCCTAGAAGGGCGAGGCTTGATATCCAATATTTCGTGAAATTGCACTAGAATCCTGCTGGTCTTGAAGCAAGGAGGATATCAAGTATCCTTAAAACGCTTAATTAAAAGTTCAAACCTCGATTGTGCTACATCATTCTCAAATGTTGGCCCAGTATTTTCATTGCTATGATTGTCTGGATTGAGTATATCTTGGCGATCGCTTAAGCGTGTAACTGTACCGCGTAATCTAGTCGATAAAAATTTAGTAATTGCCCGATAAAATCTTAGAGAAAAAAGCACATCTTTCTCTAATTTTTCGTTTAATTTATGTTTGGAAATTGACAAAACTAGGGAATCTTCTATGGCTTTTACAGTGGCTGATGGGAGACGACCGTCTACAAAAGACATCTCTCCTAAAACTTCCCCACAGCTAACCATACCTATTTCTTTATCCCCAAGAGCTGCTACATAAGCTTTGAGTGTACCGTCGATGACAATGTATAAAGCATCGATTGGTTGGCCTTCATTAATTAGTATCGTGTCGGTAGTAATTTTTTCTTTAGTACCATTGGCAATCATCCAGTCAATGTCACGATCGCTCAACTCTCCTAAAATAGCTAGAACTGTACTCATATAATATTATAATATTTTCTTAATAATACATTTTTTACTGTTTCTAGGTTGATAAAATGATTTGGAAATAATCAATTTGATTTTTCACCAAGAGAAACAATAAAAATCAAAAATAAAAATCAAAAATATCTTGATATTGGTGTCACATTGGTTTTTTGAAATTGGTATTACCTCATTTTACGAGACATTAGGCACTAATTCCTAATAAATATTTTAATTTATCCCGCCCTGAGCCATTCGAGCAGCTTCGGTTGTTCGACTGATGGATGGGAATCCCGCGCTGTCTTGCACAGCAGCGTCGGGAGGATGTCAATAAAGTAAATCAAAAAAAGACTTAAGACATAGGGAGACAAGGTTAAAGTGAGATATTTAGCAATATATATATTATATAATAGCGTAATTTTGCTCCAGGTTTAATATTAACTCTCAGAAGCTAAGGTCGGTGGAGATTTTCCCGAATCATTAATAGAGTGACATTTAACTCTATCTATGAAAGTATCAATATCTTCCTCTTGCATATTAAAACTTGTTACGAGTCGAGCGATCGGTAAAGTTTCCTTCTGCCAAAGATAAAACTGAAAACCATCAGCTCTTAAACCTTCTAGTACAGCTTCGGGAAGTTCGATAAATACTTCATTAGCTTCTACTGGATGACACAGTCTGACCAAAGGCAACTCCACTAGACCTTGAGCTAATTTAGTTGCCATTTGGTTAGCGTGCCTAGCATTTTTCAGCCACAAGTCATCAGATATATAAGCTTCTAATTGGGCTGACAAATATCGAAGCTTTGAGAATAAATGTCCACTACGTTTACGACGATAGCTAAATGTTTTTGCTAATTCTGGATTAAAAAAAATTACTGCTTCTGCCGCCATTGCTCCGTTTTTGGTTGCGCCAAAACACAGCACATCTACCCCCACTCGCCAAGTTATATCTGCAGGGGCACAACCTAAACTAGCTACAGCATTGGCAAAACGTGCTCCATCTATATGTAGATATAGGTTATGAGCATGAGTTATTTTGCCAATTTCGGCTATGTCTTCAGGTAGATATACTGTGCCTGCTTCTGTTGCTTGGGTGATACTAACGGCGGCAGGTTGCACATGATGTACTATACCAGCACCTGCTTTTTCTAGTGTTGTTGCTAAGTTAGAGGGATGAATTTGAGCATCTGTGCCATGGAGTGTGACCAGTTTGGCACCGCCGGTGTAAAATTCTGGGGCACCGCATTCATCAACGTTGATGTGAGATTCAGCATGACAGTAAATGGCTCCATAGGGGGGAGTAAGCACTGATAGGGCCAAAGCATTTGCTGCCGAACCTGTGGCAACAGGGAATACTGTGACGGTTGTTTCAAATAGTTTTGAGAATTTGGCTTCTAAGCGTTGGGTATATTCGTCTGCACCATAAGGCATGGCTGCTCCTTGATTAGCAGCGGTTAAAGCGGCCATTATTTCTGGGCATACCTGGGTTACGTTGTCGCTACAAAAATTCTTGTTTTGCATATTTTATGGGTTTGGTAAAATGTTAAATACATCGGGAATTGTTTGAGTCTATCCGGGATATTAACTGTTGACTTTAAATTATAGAAACTATTGATACTCTACGGGATAAATCCGCGTTGATTCTATATGAGTTAAATTTTTCCTCTTGTATTGGTAATTCTCTTTTTTTCTCCGCTACACTAATCATTAAAATATTAGTATTTTGCCACTGATATTATGTCCGCTTGAATACTTACGCTTTGGTGGAGGGAAGGCAGAAGGGTTTCTTGCAATTGTGATTTAATTTGATACACAAATAATGCTACCTGACATGATATGATTCCTATCTAAAATTAATACTATTTCTGAGGAAAAATTGAATGATTTTTACTAAGGAAAACCAGAATATATAGCGTTCGGGAATCAGATGTGATAAATTTCGACATACTTATTTGTCAATTCTACCTACCATTATCAACAACTCACGACTCAAATAGGATTGGTATAGTAGTCATAATTTGGATTGTGTAAAAAATATTCTAGAATAAGGCAACAGGCAACAGGAATAAAAGTTTCAGACTTTTAGATATTTTTTACGTTTTGACAAATCATTTAGGATTGCTATAGGTAGACTTAATTCTTTTAAAGTCAAAAATATTTTTATAGCAGTCGCCATGAATGTTAGAAGATTCTCGCTCCTCTCAAATATAGTCAAACCAAAAATTTAAATGCTGACTTTGTAATTTCGCGCTTTCTGACTTCAGCTATATCTGTTTTTCCTTAATTTATGATTTTATTAACAGAGAAAAATAAGTGGTTGTTTTTGATATTTGTACGCTTTTATGTACTGAAATTAGGCACAATTATATTTGTAATTTGGCTACTTGAGCTGGACTCGGTTTTTGCTTAATATGCAACCGCTGAGTCTCGGAAGTCTCTCATATATTATAGGAAAGACGAAGCAAATTGCGAGACATTCAACAAGTAGTGGAAGCTATGGGGAAAACTAATTATTACTAATGGATAATTGTCAATTGTCAATTATCCATTATCAATTATTGAACTGTTGCCTACTCCTACAAAAAATCTATATCTTTTTCGCCGTGGTTAATTATCAATTATCAATTATTACGAGACTTTAGTAGTTAAGGTCTTAGGGAGTTAAGCCGTTTAGCCATTAGGTTAGCGTAACATATACTCTAATCTATTTTTCCTTTTGTCCAAACTCTAAATAAAACCTACCACCTAATTTTGAAGATTGGAATTAATATTTTCAATCATATTTCTTACTTTTTCATAATCTTCTTGCTTTCCTTGTTTTTGGTAAGTTTCTGCTGCTTTTTGCAAATTATCGAGAGTTGCTTTTAAGTTTCCCAACTTACGATATGCTTGTGCACGAATATTGTAGGCATTGGCGAGGTTGGGATTAAGTTTGAGCGCTTTATTTTGATCCTCAATGGCTTGAAGATAATTTCCTAACTTCAAATAAATAAACCCACGCTTGATGTAAGCATCGATTTTTTTCGGATGTAGTCGCAATGTTTGGTTGTAGTCTGCAAGAGCTTGTGGAAAATCTCCCATTTCGGTATGAATTAACCCTAAGTTATAGTAGGCTAAGGCATAGGTGGGACTAATTTTTAAAGCTTCTTTACAGTCAGCGATCGCTCCGGGAAAATCTCCTAATTTTAATTTGGCAAAACCTCGGTTATTATAGGCAGGAACATAATTAGGATTAATTCGTAAAGTTTGAGTAAAATCCTTGAGCGAACCCTGAAAGTCTCCTGTTTGAAAACGAGTATTTCCCCGATTATTATATGCTTCGGCGTAGTTGGGATTAATTTTTAGGGCTGACTCTAGGTCGCTAATTGCTCCTGCTAAATCTCCTAACCTAAATCGGGTAAAACCACGGTTATTATAACCTTCTGCATAGTTGGGATTGATTTGTAAAGCTGCTTCAAAGTTTTTCATTGCTTGCTGAATATCTCCCTTTTTGAGGTGCACAATACCTAAGTCATTATAAGCTTGGTGATATTGAGGGTTAAGCTCAATAGCATGCTCAAAATCAGCGATCGCTCCTGATAAATCTCCAAGGCTCCGTCTAGTATTACCTCGGTTATAATAAGCTTCTGGGTTATTGGGGTTAAGCTCCACTGCTCGATCGAAGTCTTTTAAAGCTCCTCTATGATCTCCGAGGTCAAAACGAACTACACCCCGTTTGATGTAGGCATCGATATACTTGGGATGAATTTGTATAACTTGGTTAAAGTCAGCTAGGGAGCCTTGGTTGTCTCTAAGTATACGACGCACAACTGCTCGGTTGTAGAAGGCTTCGGGATGTTTGGGATTAAGTTTAATGGCTTCGTTGAAGTCGGCGATCGCTCCTTTGGTATCTTTCATGTCAAATCTGACAATACCTCGCTTGGTATAAGCATCGACAATATTGGGGTTAAGCTCTAATACTTTTGTCAAGTCATTTATTGCACCTTGATTATTTCCGGCGAAGCGATAGGCGATACCCCGATTATAATAAGCTTCTAGGTTAATGGGATTAAGTGCTATTGCTCGGTCGTAATCTGCTAGTGCTCCTTGTTTATCACCTACTTTAAAACGGACTACGCCTAAATTGTAGTGGGTTTGAGAGTCTTGAGGATTTAATTCTAATGCTTTGGAGAAATATTCTATGGCTTGATTTAATTCTCCTACTTCTGCATAGGCTGCTCCTAGGTTATGATAAGTTTGGGGGTCTTTGGGATTAAGCTCTAATGCTCTTTGGAAGTTTTCTATGGCTTCTGTTAAGTTTCCTAGTTGGGCTATGGCAATACCTTTATTATTATAAGATTGATGATTATTTGGATTGAGATTTATGGCTCGATTATAGTCTTCTAAAGCTCCGGTATTATCTCTTTTTTGCAGTTTGATTAATCCTTGATTATACAGTTCATCTGCTGCTTTTTTTCGATATTTTTCGGCTTTTTCTGTCATGCCTGCGAGTTGATATTGAATAATAGCTTGCTCCCATTGTTTTTTCTTTTCAAATTGTTTAGCTCGACAAAATGCTGCTTTTTCAGGCATTTTTGCTAAGTCGTATTCTGAGGCTGCTTTTAGCCACTGTTTTTTCTCTTCTAATTCTATGGCGCGGTATTCGGCTTTTTTCTCTGGTATATTCATCCTGCACCGCTTGACATTAATAAAATCTTCGAGCTCTTCCCATTTTTTAGCTGCCTCTAACCATTTTAAGTTTGCTTCTAGTCTATATGCTTCACAGATTTTTTTGTTCTTATTTTCCCCAATTATTGCCCAACATTTTCCTGCCTGCTGCCATTTTTCTACTTTTTCAAATAATAGTGCTGCTTCTTGCCATTCTTTTAGCTCCACAAAAATTTCTGCTGCTTCATTATAGGATTTTTTTTGTATTAGTAATTTGGCTTGGGCTTGTTTTTCAAAAATTACATCTCCAGATTTAGCGAAGCATTCTTTTGCCTGTTGATAAAATTCGGCTTTTAAATAATATTTTCCTTGTTTGCGCCATGTTTCGGCATTAGGCTCTATACGATCGCTTCTTACTAATTCTGGAATTATTGATTGAAATAAACCTGTTAATTCTGCTTCTGACCAAAACTGATTAAGCTCTGACTCCCAAATATTTAAAATTCTACTAGCCCTGGTAATTGCCACATAAAGTAAATTTAATTCCAGGTGTAGTTGTGGTTTGTCTTTTTCTTTGAGCGTACCTCCTCTGATTACTTTCCCCCAAAGTTTTTCTGTTGGTTTAAAAAAATCTACTAAAAAAACTGTATCAAATTCTAATCCTTTTATTTCCTCTATTGTAAATACAAAACTAGAATTTAGTTCTTGACTGATTTTTTCTTTATCTGATTCTTTTCTAACTAAAATTGCATCTCCTGGATATAGCGATCTTTCTTTTAATATTTCTACTAAAGTTCGATCATTTGCTGTAATTAACCTTGCTAATTGACCGTAAGTACTATTACTATTGGAGTAATTTATTGTAGGTTCTTGCAATAATCTAGACCGCAATTTTAATACTTGGTTGGCTAATTTTACTAAGCTTCCTACACTGCGAAAGTTAAATTCAAGAGTTTTTTCTTCTACTTTTCTGTGGGGATAAAATTTATGCTTTAATTCTTCCCAACGAAAACCACTCGGACTAATCATTTGATAACAGTCGCCGGCAAAAAACAAGTTACCACTGGGAGCGACTAAATTAAATAACAGTTCTAATTGCAGTTCGGTAAAATCTTGAACTTCATCACAAACAATTAATTCATATTTTTCTATAGGATGATTTTGGATAAATATTATAACTTCTCTTGCTAAGTCGATTTCATCATATAAATTCTCTTTTTGTAATTTTTTTTGATACCACTCTGCTATTTTATAGATTTCTCTCCGATATTTATTAGATATTGAAGTCAAGCTGTTTTTACTATTCGTTTCGTATTCTTTTTCTGATAAAATATATTCTTTTACTGCCAGTTGTTTGCCTTTAATAATACTTCTGATTTCTTCCCATACTAAGGCTGTTGGATATTGTTTTCTTTTGGGATGTGCTTTATACATTTCCGAGAAAAATTGATAGTCAACTTGATTTTGGGGATAATATATTACTTGAATTTTATTGACGATTTCTAGGCATAAATTTCCCAAGTTTTTAAACTCAAAATATTTTTGATTGTCTTGATAAATTACATTCTCTTCCGAGCGGCTATCTTCCAAAATTCTGTAAAATTGTTCTTCAGCATAATTAACTAGCAAAGGATTAGATGCAATATATAAACGTTTTCCTAAATTGTCATTAGATTTTTTTTGCAGCATTCTATATAATGCTACTGTAGTTTTTCCAGTTCCTGCACTTCCATTTAATAATAGATTTCCTGACAGTTTAGCTAGTTCATATTCTTCTGAAGTCAGCTTTAAAGGTAAATCTGTGTCTTGCTCAAGAATCGCTTTTTGCCACTCTGTTTCTGACTCTAATACTCGCCATTGAATATTACCTAAAAGTTCGTCGGTAAAATCAGAATCAATTTCTAATTCATCAGCTTTTACTAACTCAATCTGCGCTTTTTCTGCCGTGCTTAGTAAAGATGTATTTTGAAAATTACTAGTTTCAAAAATTACTTCTGTTTCTGCTGCTTCTAACCATTCAGCGTCAGGAGTTTTATTCCTGGCTTTAGCTCGTCGCGATACATCATCGTGGTCTAAACAAATATCTTGAATTGCTAGATAAATTTGTACTTTTCCTGTTTCTGGTTGCTGTGATTTATTGTAGGTAAAAATCAAGCGACTGGCACTATTTATTCTTGCTTCCCAAACTCTTTTGTGGGTTCCTTTTAGCTTTTTAACCCGCAACCCACCATCAAAATGCTGCTGTTTTAGTCTTTGAATACATTCCCATACTTTCTTTTGCAAATGACTTTCAGCGTTTTTTCGGAGAAACTCGACAATATCAGGATGCAAAACAGCAGGCAGAGACATACATTGACTTGATTACTATCTAATTTTTAGTTAATTAGTAGCTTAACACAATCTTATTTTTCCTGTAATCTACTCACATAGATTAGTTTCTCATTCCTTGGTTTTTTATTGAGCAACTTAAGGTTCAAATATTCTTTGATACTTATATCTATTTTAATAATGTCACATATAATTTAATAGCAATCAATATTAATAATTGTCTGAAATTATTGTCAGTTCGGGTTTTTAGCCAAATAAATATTAATGCCTGAGTTTTGACTTCTGTGAAGATGTAATATATAGTACAAAAATATATCTTTCTAAATGTTATTACTTTCAACTAAACTGGGTCAGGATGATTAAAAACGATGACATTTATTCTCACAAATGATGATGGAGTTAATGCTCCAGGCATTAAGGCACTTTGGAATGCCTTGAATAATGCTGATTTACCTTTACCATTTTTTGAACCCAGCATTGTTGTTGCTCCCCAAGGACAGTTATCCGGTTGTGGACATCAAGTTACTACCAAAGGACCGATAAATGTCCAACGGCTGTCTGAGAAGGAGTATGCGATCGCAGGTACACCGGCAGATTGTACTCGAATTGCCATTACACATATTTGTCAAGATGTCAAATGGGTAATTTCAGGCATTAACTCTGGCGGTAATATGGGTGTAGATACTTATATATCGGGCACAGTCGCAGCGGTTAGGGAAGCAGCCTTTCACAAAATTCCTGGAATTGCCCTTTCTCAATATCGTCAAGGCAAGAAACCTGTGGACTGGGAAAGAGTAACTCGCTTGGCAACAATAGTATTAGCAGATTTGCTCAACCGCCCTTTAGAGCCTGGAGCTTTTTGGAATGTAAATTTCCCTTATCTAGAGCCTGAAGCACCTGACCCAAAAATGGTATTTTGCCAACCATCGACTCAACCATTGCCAGTAAGTTATCAAATAGAAGGAGAAAATTTTTATTATGTAGGAAAATATGAAGCACGCGATCGCGCTCCTGGCACAGATGTAGATGTTTGCTTTTCTGGTAATATTGCCATTACCAAGATTCAACTATAATTATTTATCTTCATCCAAATTCATCCAAACAAAGTAAGTCTATTTCATCTTCTCTTGAACTTTATTTAAGGGTAAATCAAGAGCTTCCGCGATTTGTTCTGCTGTTAAACCTAGTTGAGCAAATTTAGAGACTGTCTTTAATTTTGTGGCACGCAAGACATTCTCCATAGTAGTATTGGGAAGTGTTTTATTTTGGTCGTTTGATTTAGTGTTTACACAATCCCTATTTTCTTCTATTTCTGGATTAGGGTAAAGATTAAAATTACCAATCTGCACTGGATTACCGATAAGCAGTTGAGACGGCTATTAAATATCTCAAAGAAAACAGGTTAAATGACTCATTGGATGGCGATAAATTAAGAGATTATTTTAATTGTTTGTTACAAGCAGTAGTGACAGAAATTAATACTGAAGTGCAAAATAAAGGTTATTTATCCACAGACTTAGGTTTTACTTTATTAGCATTTTTCGCTATTCCAAGTTGGTTAGCTGCTATGCAAATTGGCGATGGATTAATTGTTATTTGTTCAGAGCTAGATCGGACTGACTAAGATAAAAATCCCAAACTTTTATTTAAACCTCAAAAAGGAGAATTTGCCAATGAAACTGTGCCTATAACTTCTTCTATAGCTAGTCAAGAAATGCAGTGCCAATTCATTAAAGAAGACACGAATTTTATTTGTGCTGCTACTGATGGTATAGAAAATCTCTCATTGCTAAAAGCTGAAGGTTGGAAACTTTACTATGAGTTTTTTGAGCCTTTAGAAAGATAAATTATGCGCTCCGTTCAATAATTGATAATTGATAATGGATAATTGATAATTACCTCTTCCTTTTAGGGAGAGGATTGAATAAAAGGAAAATTTTTTCTTCACAGGAGTCGATTGGATATGGCGAGGAGACCTCGCCATCCCATCCTACGGAATGCTGCGCAAACGACCGCTTGTTTCTCCTTGCTCATGAGAGGCTTTTTACCTTAATTATTCGGTAAAACAGAAGCAGAAACACAAAAACTACTAAAAGATTAGTTTAACTAGCAGTCAGCGCGGATAGTCTACATACAAAAGACATCTAAAAGCTTGGGTTGAAATCCCCGAATTCTATAAGTCGTTTCATTTTAGGAGCGGTTAAAATCCCCTTCTAAAAAGTTGTTTGCGGAGCATTCCGTCAGGAAATGCTAAACGCTTTTTGCGTAGTATTCCGTCAGGAAAAGCTATTTGCGTTTGCGTTCCCTACGGGAAGTATTCCGTCAGGAAACGCTTTTAATTCTGGGGAAGTAAATCAAATAAATCACGATGATAAAACTGTATTGCTGTGTATTTTTGATAGATTAAGCGATAGTTATTCAGGAAAAACTAAACTTTATATTAGTAGTCAACCTATCTCGTCTGAACTTCTACAAATTCAATTAAATGAGGATAATAAATCATCCGATAGACCAGATGAGGAAGTTCAAAATCATCCCAAGCATACGGAAAAAGAAAAAAAGCAAAATAATACTAATAAAAGTGTTACTGGTGCGAATATAAAAAGCGAGTGGGTACTGATTTATTTGCTCCATGAAAATATTTTTAGCCGATCTAAATTAATTGAGGAAACTTATCGACAACGTAAAAATAGCTTTTGTATCTCACAAATATTGGGCAAAAAACTACTGGTCTGTCAAGATAAAAATGACGGGTACTTAATTTATATAAATCAAATATTTTCGGCTATTTCGATCCGATAAAATTGCTTTGACAGACCACTACTCTATTGCGATTAGTTATAAATGACCTTAAGTTGAGTTTCCATCAGGGTTTGATACCCTACTATTGCGTATGGCAGAAT
>JBARXI010000205.1:0-2197 GCA_049647275.1 Microcoleaceae cyanobacterium | reverse complement strand
CATCAACGCTACGGGACGCTCTGGGCAGACCGCTTCAAGAGCGTCTTGGTGGAGGGTGCGGGCAACCCGCTGCAGACCATGGCCGCTTACATCGACCTGAACCCTGTGCGGGCGGGGCTGGTGGAAGATCCTAAGGATTATCGCTTCTGCGGCTATGCGGAGGCGGTGGCGGGTGAAGCGGTGGCGGTACGTGGATTAAAGCGCATTTGGGCGGATCATGATTCGGATCCTTTGCGGGCGCACCGCTTATTGCTCTTCGGCAAAGGCGCTTCTGGTGGCAAAGGCCAGGTTATTGGGCGCGAGAAAGCGCTCAAAGTTTTGGAGCAAGAAGACGGCTCATTGCCCAAGGCGACGCTCCTGCGTTGCCGGGTGCGGTATTTTACCGATGGTGCGATTCTGGGCTCGGCTGAGTTTGTCCGTAGCTTTACCGGCGCATGGCAAATGGAAAAAGGACGAAAGCACCCTCCGAAGGTCAATACGATGAGGGGCAAAGGCTGGGGGGACCTCGCGGTGATGCAAGGTCTGCGAAAAAGTGTTTTTTCGTGACGGCCACTTATAGATGACCTAAAATACGAGACTCATTCTAGGGATCTTGTGTTAGTTCTAAGAGCGAATAACAAGGAAGCGACGACTACTGCGGCACCGACCAGAGAGCTTGGCTCGAGTATTTCATCGTTCAGCAGCCAACCCCAAAAAATTGCGCTGGGTCCTATTAAATATAAAGCGTTAGTGTAATGTTTGATAATTAGATGGACAAAATCAGGATATTTATGATTCTGGCATAATGCCTAGACCAATTACTCGTCTTTCCGTTAATTCGGAGCAAGAAAAAGAGCTTCGTTACCTCATAAAGCAGCCCACAACGAGCCAGCGAATGGTTCGACGCAGTCGCATAATTTTGCACCGCATGGAGGGACTTAGTCAGCAAGAAACCGCCTCGCTGGTCGGCGTTCGCCGCACGGTAGTGAGCCAATGGGAGAACCGCTTTAAGTCGGATGGGATCTCCGGGCTTTCTGAAGCTAAGCGCACGGGTCGCAAATCCAGCATAAGCGAACAGGTGAAAGCGGAGATTATCAGCGAAGCGACACGACCGCCGAAGGGACGAACTCAGTGGTCGACTCGCAGTATGGCTAAATCGAAAGGCGTGAGCAATCAAACAGTGCACAAGCTTTGGCACGCAAACGATATCAAACCCCATATAAAGCGCACTTTCAAATTATCCAACGACAAGCACTTTGAGGAAAAGTTTTGGGACGTCATTGGACTCTACTTGCAGCCCCCGGATCGCGCGTTGATCCTCTGCTGCGACGAAAAAAGTCAGTGCCAGGCACTGGAGCGAACCCAGCCGGGTCTTCCCCTTGGGATTGGGCACATAAAAACTGCGACGCATGATTATATCCGGCACGGAACCACCACTCTATTTGCGGCGTTAAACTACCTTGATGGAAAAATATCCCATAACATCGCCCCAAAGCATACGCACGTCGAATGGCTTCGCTTTTTAAAGCAACTCGATGCAGATGCACCCGAAGAACTCTGCCTTCACCTGATCATCGACAATTACTCGACACACAAACATGCCAAAGTAAAGTCTTGGATCAAGTGGCGCAATCAGCGTTACCGCAAGCAATTCGGCATTGACCGAATCTCCCTGCACTTCACCCCAACTTCGTCGTCCTGGATGAATTTGGTCGAGCGGTTCTTTCGTGACATTACTGTCGAATGCATTCGTGATGGCAGCTTTGCCAGTGTTGACCAATTAACCGATTCGATCCTGTCCTATCTCAACGAGAGAAACCTCAATCCGAAACCCTACAAGTGGAGAGCCGATGGGCACGAGATATTGAGAAAAATAAGCAGAGCCAGAGAAGCCCTGAAAAATAAGAGTAATGACTAGCTATATCTCAAACATTACACTAGAGCTGCGGATAATCCCCACTTATGCGATTTCGCTGGTTCATCTACGCGCTTACTATTATCCTTATAATAGTTGGTGTTGCTGTGGAAAAAAAGTTGGAGCGTATCGATCTGGATATCGCTTTGCGGGAGCAAAGAGAAAAAACCGTGCGTGAATTGGCTCCTTTAGCATCGCGCATTGAGGCAGAAACGTACTCCACATTCTATTTGATAGTCGGCCTGGCTCGATTGGTTGAGATCAACGGAGGCATCTCTGAAAAGCAATTTGAGGAGATCTGCG
>JBARXI010000204.1:0-4286 GCA_049647275.1 Microcoleaceae cyanobacterium | reverse complement strand
AGACAAAAGAAGGGTTAGCTTCTGGTGGTGGTATTTTCAATGGTGGAGAAGCCGAAATTTCCGACAGTGAAATATCTAATAACTTTGCCAACGATACTGGCGGTGGAATTTACACTTGGGGTCCTGGCAATACTACGATCGCTAATAGTACAATTAGTGGCAATACTGCTAACAATGATGCTGGAGGTGTGTTTGTATATGGTGACACTGAGATTATCGACAGTACCATTAGTAATAATATAGCCCTTTCCGCAACTGCAGATGGTGGTGGGGTTACAGTTTTCGGTAATGCGGAAATCAGAAACAGTACCATTAGCGGTAATAGTGCTGGAGATGACGGAGGTGGATTTTACATTAAAGATAGTGTTTTTGGTAATATTCCCACTGCCATTATTACCAATAGCACAATTAGAGAAAATACCGCAGCATCTGATGGAGGTGGTATATTCAATTTCGGTGTAGCAGAAATCGAAGATACTACTATTACTCAAAATCATGCTCCCGACAGTCATGGCAGTGGTATTGCTAGTTTTGGTAATAATTCTACCTCGACAACGGTTACTTCTAGCACTATTACTGATAACGTCAACAGTGATGTTGATTTTGTTACCCAGTCGCAAAATTCCTTTGTTAGTGGCGGTAATAATATTATCGGTACAGGAAACGCTATTGGCAACTTCAACGAAAACACAGACCAAACTGGGGTTGATAATCTCAGGCAAGCTTCCACAGTCTTTGGTACCGATGGCCCAGATACTATGACCGGGGATGGTCAGGAGAATACAATAATTGGCTATGAAGGTAATGACAAAATCAAGGGGCGCAAAGGTGATGACGAATTAATTGGCGTGAATCCTGATGCAAGTAATCCTGGGTTTAAAGAAGTGGATAAACTCTGGGGCAATGGAGGTAGTGATACTTTCATCTTAGGAGATGCGGAAAAGTTTTATTACGACGATGGTCGGAGCGATACTAAAGGGCGCAAAGATAGAGCAATTATTTATAACTTCCAACCTAATGAAGATTTGATTCAACTTCATGGCAGTGCGGATGATTATGAACTGCGATTGACTGGAAACGAAAAGCACACACAAATTTTTTATGTAGCAGACCAGGATAAACCCGAATTAATTGGTCAGGTGCAAAATAAGACTAATTTGTCTTTAGACAATTCCGACTACTTCCAATATTTAGGGCAATCTACCAAACAAACAGAAGCAGAATATTTAGGCACTGATGGTAAAGATATTCTCACCGGAGATAGTCAGGATAATATACTTACTGGCAATGAAGGTAATGACAGACTAAAAGGACTAGAAGGTGATGACGAGCTAATTGGCGTGAATCCTAATTCCAGTAATCCAGGGTTTTTAGAAACCGATAAACTCTGGGGTAATGAAGGTGTGGATAGTTTTATTTTAGGAGATGCCGAAGCAGTTTATTATGACGACGGTCGGCGCGATACCAGAGGGCGCAAAGATAGAGCAATTATTTATGATTTTGACGCCAATGAAGATCGGATTCAACTTCATGGCAGTGCTGATGATTATGAGATTCAATTGACTGGAAACCAAAAGCACACACAAATCTTTTATATCGCAGACCAGGGTAAACCAGAATTAATTGGTCAGGTGCAAAATAATACCGAGCTAGTATTAGGTGCTGACCACTTTGACTTTGTATAGCGATCGTTTACCAAACTTGCAATATATTTCCCACTATCTCTATAGGTATTTTTCCATGAAATATCCCTGTAGAGATAGGATAGAGAAGGGCAGAAAAACTTAACTACATCCGCAGATAGATGTCTATATATATGGTTAGCAGACTAAATTTAATAGATAGCTAACTCATGGAGAACATCTGATGGCCGCTCTTACCGGAAAACCTGTATCTTTTTGGATAGACTCAACCCCCAACACCAACTTTACTCAATTTAGAGATAATGTCGTAGTCGATGTAGCAATAGTAGGTGCTGGTATTGCTGGCATCACGGCAGCAATATTACTCAAACGCGCTGGTAAAACTGTCGCACTTATCGAAGCTGAAAAACTAGCCGTAGGAGCAAGCGGTCATACCACCGCCAAAGTAACATCCCTCCACCGCACTATCTACGCCAATTTAATCAAAGAAGTAGGAGAAGAAAAAGCACGCCTTTATGGGGATTCAAATCAAGCAGCAGTAGAATTTGTCGCTACTATGGTGGCACAAGAACAAATTGATTGTGACTTCTCTCGCGAAAATGCTTATACTTTTGCTCGTTATCAAGACGACCTACCTCAAATTGAAGCAGAAGTTGAAGCAGCAGTAAAATTAGGACTTCCTGCAACATTTGTTCAGGAGACTTCCCTACCATTTCCTATCGCAGGAGCAATCAAGTTTGAGAATCAAGCTCAATTTCACCCACGCAAATATTTACTCCACTTAGCCAATCAAATTCCCGGAGACGGTAGCTACATATTTGAAGAGACCAGAGTCAAAACCGTTGAAGAAGATAAGCCTTGTAAAGTCATAACTAATAAAGGCGTGGTGAACGCCACAGATGTTATAGTCACCACAAACCTGCCTATTCTTGACCAAGGTTTATTCTTTGCCAAAAGTTATCCGAAGCGATCGTATATTGTCGGAGCACACATCGATCCGACAAAAGCACCAGAAGGAGTTTTAATTGGTATCGGTAATGATTCCCACTCCATTCGCACTACCCCCAGTCAAGATGGTTTGCTGTTACTTATTGGTGGTGCAGGTCATAAAACTGCCGCAGTTGTCAATACTGAAAAAAATTATCTAGAATTAGAAAATTACGGTCTTTCTACTTTTGGCATAGAATCCTTTGACTATCGTTGGTCATCTCAAGATATGGTTTCTTTTGACAGCATTCCCTATATTGGCAAACTAACTCCAGTAAATGAACATATTTATGTTGCCACTGGTTTCAGTTTGTGGGGAATGAGTAATGGCACGATGTCAGGAATGCTATTGTCTGACATAATATTAGGCAAACAAAATCCTTGGGCTGATTTGTATGATGCGACTCGCGCTACACCATTTCTTTCTAGCACTTCTATCAAAGAAAATGCAGATGTTGCTAAACATTGGGTTGCAGACCGTTTGAAAGGTTTGCAGGATTCTTCCTTGTCTGAGGTGGCAAACGGTGAAGGAAAAATTTTAAGTATTGATGGCGATAAAGTCGGTGCATATCGCGATGATTCAGGGAAAGTTCATGCTGTGTCGGCAGTGTGTCCCCATTTAGGTTGTATTGTAGAATGGAACAGTGCTGAGAAAAGTTGGGACTGCCCATGTCACGGCGCCCGGTTTAATTGTGAGGGTGAAGTGCTTCGCGCTCCTGCGGTGAAGAATTTGGAGAAGAAACAGTTTTAGGGTTGTAATATTATGTCCGGTTGAATACTTATAATATCTGCGCCAGGAAGGCAGAAGGCAGAGGGCAGAAGGGAAAGAGTAAGATGGGAAGGCAGAAGGTTTTTTATCACGCTATTATCCGGACATGATATAAATCTACTAGACAACGATAAAAGTGAAAAATTCCTAGAAGAAAATTTAGATTTAGACTTAGCAATTAGCGATCGCCAGCCCAGAAAATTAGAAGTGGCGATCGCTAATTACTAATTAATTACCAATAATTAAACATAGGCGTTGTTGACATCCGCTCAAAACCGGGTACAACAGAACAAATAATATCATGTCCGGATAATAGCGTGATAAAAAACTTTCTCCTCTTCTTTTTCTTCTTTTTTCTTCCCTACTCCTCTGTGCTTATTTATAAGTATTCAACCGGACATGATGTAAGAAGAATAAAGTCACATAGTAAATTGGAAATATCCTTTAAAGAAGGTTTCGATCTTATCTTCGCGAACTGCTTTACCGCTGAAAGTAGCCAAACTATTTATTATCTGGCTAAATTAACTATCTAGATTCCTACCACTCTTGAGCTGCTTATTTAGTTTTTTTTTCAACATCTTATCTCTCTTGATTTAATGTTTACAACGTGTTTTTGCGGTAGTAATAGCTAAGGTATCATTTCACAAAAAGTTGTACAAATTTTATCTGAAATGGATTTTAAATCTAGCTTCTATACAAAAACTGTTAGGGTTATTTTTAGACTAATCCTAAGATAAATTAGCACAAAATCGCTTTTATCCTTATACAGCAGATTCCAGGTTAATGTGGTACAAGGAACGGGGTGAATCTGTTTCACCTGTTGCCTCACAGGAGTGCGCATTCCCTCTCTTGGTCAGCATTCCCTCTCTTGGTCAGCATTCCCTCTC
>JBARXI010000203.1:0-21808 GCA_049647275.1 Microcoleaceae cyanobacterium | reverse complement strand
CCAAACTCGCCAAACTCGCCAAACTCGCCAAACTCGCCAAACTTGCCAAACTCGCCAAACTCGCCAAACTCGCCAAACTTGCCAAACTCGCCAAACTCGCCAAACTCGCCAAACTCGCCAAACTTGCCAAACTTGCCAAACTCGCCAAACTCGCCAAACTCGCCAAACTTGCCAAACTTGCCAAACTCGCCACTCCCTAAAACCATAAATATATGTACTTCATCAAGTTGGAAACTGCTGTATATTCCCGCTCTTTCCCCTCTTTTTAAGGCAAGTTAAGGGGGTTCCAAGTTTATTCTGGTTGTTTAATGCGACTTGATATTAGTTGAGAATAAGAGAATTCGATCGTAAACTGAAGAATAGTCTGATTTTTAATCGGTCGCGACCGAATTCGAGCAAAACCAGTCTCTCCATTATTTCCTAGAGTTGTTTTGACTGATAATTACCTTTTCACAATAAACATAAGTTATAAAATTACTGTATCTTGACTAAATCTTATTCTGATTAGCAATTCTGACTAGAAAGGAGAAACTAGAATGCACAATTTAACTCAATTTACCCTCAGAGATATGGTTGAATGTGGTTTAAAGTTACGTCAATTGGGAAATGAAGCAAAGACCATGGAGGAAACAAGTAATAGAATTATTAGATATTTATATGAAAACTTTGTTGACTCTGATACTGGCCAAAAATCTTGTGCATTGATTCGCTTTTTTAAAACTCATCATTTTGAAGCATTAGACACACATCTCCAAGAATTTGCAGGGCAAATGTTAGAAAAAAATATTCCCTCTGAGGAATTAAAGTGTTTAACACTTTTAGCAACTATTGGCGAGCAAGAAGAATGGAATAATCGCTTTAACTCAAAAGGACACCAAGCCATACCTTTAGTTAGTCGGGAAGTTGTAGAAAAAATTCCGATGATTTCCCAATTAATTTATCAATTCGGTTTAGATATTAATTCATTGCTCAAACCCGAACCGGAAAAGTTAATAGAATTAGAGCAAAAAAACTACAATGTTTTTTATATTCCTGACGCAGTTTCTAGTTCATATATTCCAGCCAAAGAAAATTTTGTAATTCCTTTTGGGATTCAATCAGTGTTAGCTTTTGGAGGTTTATTACCTGATGGTAATTTGTTTACAGTAATTATCTTTTCTAAGGTAAAAATTCCTCGTTCTACAGCCGAAATGTTTAGCACCTTAGCCCTGAGTATTAAAACAGCCATTTTACCTTTTGTTTCTCAACAAGTTTTTAATAATGTTAATAATATTCATCCTGCTATCCCAAATTCCGAACAAACCAAAGAAGAATTACAATCAAAAATTGCCACATTAACTCAATTGCTAGAAGTTTCTGAAAATTCTACCCTCAAACAATCAGATCGTTTAGAACAAACTATTCGTCAACTTTCTCAAACCCTCAAAGACCTAAAAAAGACTCAAAAAGAAGTAGATTTTCAAAAATTAGCTCTAGATGAAGCAAGTATAGTTGCAATAACAGACAGTCAAGGTATGATTAATTATGTAAATGATAACTTTTGCCAAATTTCTCAATATTCAAGAGCAGAATTAATCGGACAAAATCATCGAATAATTAAATCTAACGAACATTCATCTGAATTTTTTAAAAATCTTTGGCAAACAATTTCTCAAGGGAAAGTTTGGCGAGGAGAAATTAAAAATAGAGCTAAGGATAGTACTTTTTATTGGGTAGATACCACAATTGTGCCCTTTTTAGATGAAGAAAGTAAGCCTTTTCAATATTTAGCAATTCGTTTTAATATTACTCAAAATAAACAGACTCAAAAAGAATTAGAATTAAAGAAAATTGAAGCAGAAGCTGCTAATCGCGCTAAAAGTGAATTTCTAGCGATGATGAGCCATGAAATTCGTACTCCTATGAATGGAGTAATTGGCATGACAGGATTACTATTAAATACAGAATTAACATCAGAACAAATTGATTTTGTCGAAACTATTCGTAATAGTAGTGATGCACTTTTAACAATTATTAACGATATTCTAGATTTCTCCAAAATTGAATCAGGTAAGCTCGAATTAGAAAACCAAGCTTTTAATTTGCGGGAATGTATTGAAATTGCTCTTGATTTATTTGCGGAGCAAGCAGCAAATCAAAAAATAGAATTAGCTTATTATTGGCATCCTTCTACACCAACAAATATTATTTTAGATTTCACCAGAATTCGTCAAATTATCGTTAATCTTTTGAGTAATGCGATTAAGTTTACAAAAGATGGTGAAGTAATTTTATCAATATCTGCCAGAAATATTAATCAAGATAAAAATAATCATTATTGTGAAATTGAATTTGCTGTAAAAGATACAGGAATTGGCATTTCTCCAGAACAACAAAATCGCTTATTTAAACCTTTCAGTCAAGTTGATGCTTCCACAACCCGTAAATATGGAGGAACAGGTTTAGGTTTAGTTATTTGTAAGCGTTTAGCAGAAATGATGGGAGGTGAAGTTTGGGTGGAAAGTATCCTAGATAAAGGTTCAACTTTCTATTTCACAATTATGGCAGAAATAACTGATAGTTTACCAGAAATTATTCCTGTTGATTTGCAGGGAAAAAAAGTTTTAATTGTTGATGATAATGCTACTAACTGTCAGATTTTAACCAGACAAACACAAACCTGGAATATGTTACCTGTAGCGACAAAACAACCAAATCAAGCTTTAGAATGGTTAAAGCAAGGGAAATATTTTGATGTGATTATTTTAGATTGGCAAATGCCTAATATGGATGGTTTAATGTTGGCAGAGGCAATTCGAGAGTTACAATATTGTCAAAAATTACCTTTAATTATGCTAAGTTCGTTAGGAATTCCACCTAAAGATATAGTTCGTAAGATTAATTTTGCTGCAGTGGTGATGAAACCAATTAAGCAATCTAAACTTTATGATATATTAAACCAAGTTTGTGGCTTGAAAATTCCAAAAAATATACCAAAATCAATAGCTATGTCTACTACTAAAGATCGAGAAACTTTCGGCATTCACATTCTTTTAGCAGAAGATAATATTGTTAATCAAAAAGTTGCTTTACTAACTCTCAAAAGTTTGGGTTATCGTGCTGATGTAGTCGCTAATGGTTTAGAAGTTATCGAAGCATTAAAACGCCAACCTTACGATTTGATATTAATGGATGTACAAATGCCCGAAATGGATGGGTTAGAAGCTACTCGTTGGATATGTCAAAATTTTCCCCAAAGCCAAAAACCCCATATTATTGCAATGACGGCAAATGCTATGGAAGGCGATCGCCAAATTTGTTTGGATGCAGGAATGGATAATTATCTTGCTAAACCCATTAAAATGCAGCAGTTAAAGACAATATTACAACAATATAGTAATTCTATTTGAATTGTTTGATTTTCCAGTAATTAATTAATATAGATAGCCACAGCGGTTGCCTTTCTAATTTTCTCATACCATTTTGTCAAAGTAGTGCTATATTTGATGACTACTTCAATTATTAAATTGTAGGGGGAATTCATTTTAACTAATCATCCAGGAACTCCTTCTTCTTGTAGTTGCGGGAGTCTTTTCTATTCCCTATTTTTGATTATTTATAAGTATTCAACCGGACATGATATTTAGTTATAAAAAAGTCTTTGTTTGTAGTTGCGCTTTAGCGCTCCAAATATGTCTATGAGCGCTAAAGCGCAACTACGAAGCCCTATGATCGGTGTTTTACTCAACATGATATAATCAGGAATTGACCCTAGGATTGCATCTTTTGATTTACTACTGCACCCAAAGCTTTCAATACCTCCTTGTTACCCTCAGTTAAACCTTTCACCCCCGAAATATTCATACCTTCATAAGGTCTCAACACTCGCAAAGTTTTCAAACATTCACCAGTCTCAACATCCCAAAACTTAATTGTGCCATCCAAACTACCACTAATAACCGTTTTACTATCTCCGCTACAGTCAACTGATGAGATATGATCGTTATGCCCCTCCAGAGTTTTCAGACATTCTCCATCACAAACATCCCAAAACTTTAAACTACCATTTTGAGCGCCACTCACAATAAATTTACCATTAGCAGCAAACTGCACAGGCCAAACCAAACATTCATGCCCCCGAAACGTTTTCAGACATGACTCCATCCTCACATCCCAAAGCTTGACAGTATTATCCTCACTGCCACTGACTAAAAATTGCCCATCTGGACTAAAAGCGATCGACCTCACGTTATTTTTATGTCCCTGTAAAGTTTGCCGACACTCACCAGTTTCAATATCCCAAATTTTAATAGTGTGGTCATCGCTAGCACTAGCCAGAGTTTTACCATCGGGGTTAAAAGCAACTTTCCAAACCCAACTGTGATGCCCTTCCCAAACACGATAATTACCCGTATTAATATCCCAGATTTTAACAGTCTTATCCTGACCTCCACTAGCTAAAAATTTACCGCAATGACTAAACGCCACCGTCCAAATTCCACCTTGATATTGTTGAGTAGGATTAGGATATCGGAAAGTTTGCCTACAGCAACCTGCATTAACATCCCAAAGCATAATATTTTCATCATCACCACAACTAGCAATTAGTTTCCCATCCGGACTAAAAACCACCGCCCAAATTAAACCAATATGCCCCCTCAAATTTTGCAGACACTCTCCAGTTTCCACATCCCATAACCTAATAGCAGCATCCAAATGACTACTAGCAATTAGTTTCCCATCATTACTAAAAGCAACAGACCAAACTGAATTAGTATAACCTTGCAAAGTTTTCACACATTTTCCCGTTTGAGCATTCCAGAGCTTCACTATCTGGTCATGATCTCCAGTTGCCACAGTTTTGTTATCGGAGCAAAAAGCAAGAGTTCGGATGGGAGTTTGATGTTCCTTTCCTGTTGCTATACATTCACCAGTTTCCACATCCCAGAATTTGACGGCGGGTTCAAAACAACCACTTGCTAAAGTCTTACCATCATTGCTAAAAGCAAGCATCTTGATTTCTTTTTGATGACCTGCCAACACCTGACAACATTCTCCAGTTTCCACATCCCACAAGCGAATAATTATTTCAAAACCACAACTGGCAAGTTTTTCGCCATCGGGAGTAAAAGCTACCGACCAGATAGCATCTTCACTACCTGCAAAAGTGCGAATACAGTTAAAAGTTTCAATATCCCAAAGTTTGATAGTTTTGTCATAACTCCCACTCGCAATAGTTTTGCCATCATTGCTAAAAGTAACGCTCAAAACCCAACCATTATGACCTACTAAAGTTTGAAGACATTCACCAGTGTTAGCATCCCAAAGCTTGATAGTTTCGTCATTGCACCCACTGGCAATTGTTTGACCATCAGGACTAAAAACAACAGACCAAATCCAATTTGTATGTCCTTTTAAATTGTGAATACACCTACCTGTGCTGACATTCCACACTTTAATTGTGCCATCAATACTACTGCTAACCAATTTTTTACCATCGGGGCTAAATGCAACAGATACCGTCCACCATCCATGTTTTTGAAATGTTGCTATTTGTTGCCCGTCTGCTACTCTTAATAAACGAACTAAACCATAGGAATCACCTGCTGCTAACAGTTTGCCGTCTGGGCTAAATGCTAAAGCATGAATGCCACCAAAAGATTGAGTAAAAATTGATTGTGTTAAGTCGGAATGGGAAAAGTTTACTTTATGTAAATTGATTCCTTGGAGGTAAGCTTGTCTGATAGTGAGATGGGAAAAATTGTAGCCTTTTAAATTTGTCTTTAAATAACAGAATAAATTGAGAATATTTCCACTTGTGTATCCTGGTAGAAGCGGTGTATTTTCGCGGAGATTTTCTAGCAGAGATTGCAAATGATTTTCTAGGTTTTGTTGAGTCTGGAAAATATCTATTAATCTTTGGGTAATCGGTTCAATAAAAATTCGACT
Source organism: Microcoleaceae cyanobacterium (assembly GCA_049647275.1). GTDB lineage: Bacteria > Cyanobacteriota > Cyanobacteriia > Cyanobacteriales > Microcoleaceae > JASJEE01. The sequence goes on along the minus strand of JBARXI010000203.1, from coordinate 15,880 downwards.
TTGAGTATTTCTAATATAGTCTTTAGCTTGAGCCTGGAGTAAAGCATGATTATTAAAAAGTTGTAGTTTGCCTGTTTCGATTTCTTGGCAAACTGAGGTAATTAATTTTTCTGTTATGTATTCTATTAGGACTGGCTGAAGGGTAAAATATTTGCCATCTTGGCTTTTTTCTAGAGGGAGTTTAATTTGTAGAGAAAGTAAAGTTTCTGATAAATTTTCTTTAGCAATATTTGTAATTATATCTTCCTTCAAATTAGTTATGGAAATCGGCTCTCGATGAATAACCAGCCAATATAAAATTTCTTTCTCATAATTTGATAATCGTTCAAAATGCCAATCTAATAATTCGCGAATATTAGCAAAAATCGGTTTTCCTGCTGCTAAGAATGCCGGAATATTTCCCGGAAAATCTTTAATATGATGAGCTGCCAGTTCTAATGCTAAAGGATTGCCATTATAGAATTCAACTAATTTTTTCCATTGCTTATCTGTAGCGAAAAAATCACCAATTTCGTCAAAAATGGCACGACCTTCCAAATAGTTTAAACCTGCTAATTCCAAAAAACGAACAGGCTTACATTTTCCCGATAATCTCTCAATATTATTAATTTTTTCTCGACTGGTTAATAGCAAACAACTTTGATGAGGCACTGAGGCAATTTTTGATAAAAGTTGACCATACTCTTCACATCCTGGTTGATATTTTCCGGCAGCATCTCCTGATGCAAGGATACTCTCCACATTATCTAAAATTAATAAACAACGATGGTTTCTTAAATATTCAAGTAACAGAGATATTTGCTTGTCTATTGTCTCTGGTAAATTGCTGATTTGTTGATGAGATATAAATTGAATTAGGTCGGTAATAATTTCTGTAATGGGTGGGGAGTTGATGAGCGATCGCCAAATTACAAATTCAAATTCATCTTGAATATCTCGTGCTAAATGTAATGATAAATCGGTTTTACCAATACCACCTTTACCTAATTTTATAGAGACTGCTGTTTTGCCAATACCACCTATTCCGATAATAGCAATAAGTCGGCAACGGTCTTGGAGAATCCATTTTTTGAGTATTTTTAATTCTGTTTCTCTACCAAAAAAAGTAGGAATGTCCGGCGCATCTCCCCAATCTTGATAGGTGCTTTTTTTATGTTGGCTTTCTTGATAATCAGAACTTTTTAAATCTAAACAAAGATTACTAAAAAAGTTTTCCAGACTTTTTAAATTAACCCCTTCATTCATCTTGATAATTTTTTTGACAGTCGTGCGGTCTAAACCAGTTTCTTCAGAAATTTTAGTATGAGTATATTTATCGCCAAATAATTTAGATAATTGCTTATCAATTTTCTTCTCTCCTGCTGCTGTGAGGACATAAGTACGTTTTCTATTAATTTTGGCCATTAGACATCTCCGATAATTAATCTGCATTATTAAATATTAATTTATGGAGGAGTCTATTATCACGCCCATTGCTAAATCTTGTCGAAGATCGACAAAATCTGAAAATATTTTTGGCGATATTAGTATTATTTGATAGTGAATAGCTTGCTATAACTTAGTTTTAGGATTTTTTTAATTTTGTCAAAAATTTGTCGATCTTAAATGTCGATGATCGACAAAAACCCTTTTTCCCTAGATTATGATTATTAGTTAAGTAAGTTATTAGTCAAAAATAACTTTGTTCTCTGAATATTTACTGAGATATTAACATCTTAGTAACTAACTCAAAATTGAGTAAACATTTAGTAAATAAGTCTTTCTCTCAAGGTTGTTGTGAATAATATTTTTGATTAACAATCAACCATTTTTAGCTTAAAGAACTTAATGTTATTCAGAATAAATTAAGTACCAAAAACAAGAGGAATTTTGATATGGCTGCTTCTGAAATTGTTATGCACCGAATGTTTGTTGAAATCGTTGCCTCCTATCACCCCTTTGCTGAGTATCTCGGCTATCAAGAAGCTGAAGATGGATTTATTATCTGTTATCAAGGCCAGAATGGTCAGCAATATATGTCAATAGATACAGAAGGCAATGTCCTTGGCGATACGACTTTGGGAACAACTAGAACATTAGGAGCTTTAGCCGTAGGAGCTGCAATTCTTGATGCTATGTTTGGAAGTCGCTAGTTTTCTTGTACTTGGTGCTTGGCATTTCTGGCTCTTTGGTGCTTCATCTAATTCTTGGACGACAGGAATATTTGATAACTCCAGCATTTAGGGTGCATTGTCACGCACCCCTCACTATAACTAACTTAAAGTGATTTAAGAGAAGTTAAAATTATGATCTTTAAAACAACTTCAATTTGGGAGAAAGTAGTAACTGAAAGTACATGAGCTGTAGCTATCGATCCAATGGATATTGATTTATATGATTTCAACTGTCGTGGAGGAGAGAACATGGGTAAATTGGACGACATGCTCCTTGAGCAAGCAACAAAGCTTGTAGAGGCTATGGATAAAGCTGTAGATGATAACTTACCCCAAAATATTGCAGAGATTGTAAAATTTCATTCAAAAGGAGCTGCGGTTGCATCTCTTGGCTCTGCATGGGTTCCAGGTGCTGGAGGAGCCGCTGCCACTCTTGCTTGTGCAGGTTTCATATGGAGTATGTATGGCAGGATAGGTTCAGAAATAGACTTGCCAATCTCTAAAAATATTTTGAGGTCCCTTGCCTCTGGAGTAGCGACTAATATTGCTTCATCTGTTGTTGGCATGATTGTTTTATCAACGGCGTTTTCGCTTGTACCAGGAATAGGCAATTTTGGGGCATCTGTCATCATGGGAGGTACCTGCTATGCGATGACATTAGCTTCAGGTTATGTCTATTTGAAGATTATGACTCAACTTTTTAGCGAAGGAATCGATCCAACAACGCTTAGTGAGCAAGAATTAAAGAACATCGCTAAGAATGTTGCCAGCAACAGTGATGTTAAGGATGTGATAAAAAACGCAAAAGAAGAGTTTAAGTCTAAGGAAGAGAAAGGCGAATTCAAGTAGGTGTAGAAATGTCTTGCGGATTTGTCTCTCTACACAAAAGCCTAACAATTCAAGTACAGTAATGTGTCGGTTCATTAGGGTGCATTGTAACGCACCCCTCACTATAACTAACTTAAAGCGATTTAAGAGAAGTTAAAATTATGGTCTTTAAAACAATTTCAATGACGATTATAGCTATGACAACTCTAGGAGTATTACCCAGCTATGGCTTGCAGTCAAGTACATCTGCCGATGTTTCAAAATCTTCTTTAGCTCAATCATCATCTTCTGTAATTCCAATTGAGACTACAAAATCAAACCCTCCCTATACTTTACTAGCTGATAATAGATATGCTTCCATAGGACAGGAAGTCGATCGCAAAGCAGTAGACGGTTGGGCGGGCAGAGGTACATATTTCTCTTTTGGTGGACTACCTTTGTGGAAACACTTGTCTGATGAACAAAAAGGTCGATTAGCTCAAGAAATTTGTAATTATAGTGGAGCAGACAATCTTGTACTAATTGTTCTCAGGAAGTTAGGAGGTGATATGGGCGAACTCCTACAAGCTTCCTCAATAACTACGGCTAGTATGCACACTGTCTGTCCTGATAAATATCGCCAACTTATGAGAGAATTACCAGGCAAGTTACGGCAATAATTCTTGGATTATAAATCTATTGAACCTCAAACTTATAGGGGTTTGCAACTCACCCTACACCAAAACAAATTTATTTCTTGCCAGGGAAAATATTTCTGGTTGACAACAAAATTTACAAATTAACAGGAAATCATGATTAAACAAATCAAATCTTTTGTCGCATCTTCTTTGTTAACACTTTCTTCTACTGTTTTACCAGTAGCTCTACCTTTGTTGATTGCAGTGCCAACTGTCACCATGTTTGCTCAACCAGCAGAAGCTAATAAAACATTACCTTTTATTTTAAGAAAGGGTTTGGGTTGTGGCAGTATGTGCGAGGCTATTGTAGTTTCACAAAATACAGCTAAGGTTTACAAAGTGGAATATTACAATCGCATTGGAGCGGCAGAAGGTACTGAAATAATGATCGAAATGAATAATTACGGTGATAGCTGGTACAAGGTGATTAATCCAGTCAACGGTAAATCATCCAATATTTACTCAGTCCAAATAATAAATTAGCCAGAATACAGTAAGCAGTCAAATAATGAGGAGATTTTGGGGCGAACAGAAGTTCGCCCTCAAATCCATAATCGGAAAAAAGTCAATTTCACTGTATAGTAACAGCGCTATTAATTGTCAAAATTCAAAAGATTATTTACAAGTATTTAGGAGCATAATATGGGCGAATTACTAACTACTTTAGCCGGAACTTTCATAGCTTCAGCAATAATACTAACAATTTCATTTAAAATTCTTAATTTTGACTACTTTTCTGATAGTAAAGCCTTCAAATTAATAGGTTATATGAGTGTTGTTTCAACAATTTTATATTGGGCAATCGAATTATATGTGAGATATGATTTCAATGCAAATTTCATTCCCAGTTTGAATACACCTCTAGTAGATCCAATAGAAAAATTAAAGTTACAAACAGCTATATGGATTTACCGATTTATAGCATCAATACTATTTATTACCGTAGCTACGATTGCTCTTTTTGTTGTAACTATAGTATTGTCAATTATTGATAAACCCGATAATTTTATGGATGTTATAAAATTTTTAGTTAAGTTTTTAGCTGTTGCAGTAGCATTAGGAATTTCCCTGCGTTTTTTATCCGGTTTCACTACTGATTGGGTAAAACATTTTACTGACTCTCAAGATACCTCTCTCAGGCCAGTTATTCACTTAATTAGTTCTACAAGCAATGAATTAAAGCAATGAGCTAGGTAACAAGCGCTCTATAGAGAATAATCTTATTCCCTGGTTTCAGGAAAAGGAAGGAACTCATCTTCTTCCAGATGTTTGGGAATGGGTGTTCGATCCAGATACAGGACAAGACTTTAATGATATAGAAAATTAAGAGCAATTCGCGATCGCTCAATTCTATCAACATATCAGGACTTACGCAAAATATTAAATTACACACCAGCAGGCAATCGCCCTACCACTCACCAGGAGTTCTTGCTTTCTCTTTATCAATATAACTATCATGGAACTATTGCAGCCAATTTTCCAAAATTAAGCCTTCAATTCTAGACATATCCGAATCATTAGAAACTAAAACCAGATTATGATAAATTGCCGTAGCTGCAATCAAAATATCAGGAAATTGTATCGGTGTTCCCTTACTTCTTAAATCTGCATAAATCCCAGATGCAATATTAATTATTTCTATCCTGTCTAAAAACAAAATTTTTAGCTCCCTCTTACACAAATTCTCAAGGATAGCTAACTTTTTCAGGGATTTAATTGCTAATAAACCTCCCTCACTTTCAAAATAAGTAATACAACTGATAAAAAGTTGCTCACCTCTAGCATTAACATCGTTAAGTTTATTGAATAGTCTAGAATCTTTTTTCAGAATAGCAGTTAATATATTTGTATCTAATAAATATTCCATTACTAGCTTTTTCTTAAGCCTCTAACTGCTGCATCAAACTCTTCTATTTCTCTAGCTGTTAAATCGCTCAGTAGTCCAAACATTATTTGCCCTTCTAATATACGTCTAATTTTGCAAGTAAGTATTTCATCAGTCATTTTTTGCAATTGTTCTGGGGTATAATTTCTCCTCAAAGTATCATCTATAATTCCAACCATTTCATCTCTATCTAAATTTTCCAACAAATTATCAGTAACTAGAAAATTTTCTACAATTGGAATTATTCTTTTCTGAAAAATGTCATTGATACTAACAAAAACTTTAGCCATGATTTTCTCCTATAGATTTTTTTTAATCTCTAGTTTAGCAATTTTTTTTTTCAGGTTGTAGCCGTTTTTCCTAGGGTAAGTTTTCGGTAAAATTTAGGCTGTTCCGAAAAACTTGGCTTTAACCCCACTCAAAATATAGCAGTACGTTCTTTGGCGTTTGACAATACATTTGAGTAAATGAGTAAAAAGGAAATAGAGGAATAGAGGAATGTCCTAACCTATTTGCGTAGTGAGATAAAAGTCGAACATATCCAGAGCGATCGTCTAGCGCCAATTCACCTTTTTACAATAATTTACATCATTTATACACATCGCCACGAGAACCAATATTAGTCACAACATATACTTGATTTTCTCGATCTTCTATAAACAAAATCCGATATTTTCCGACTCGAAGTCGTAACTCAGGACGATTTTTAAGTGATTTAACATCAAGACCAGTAGCATCTGCAACTAGAGCATCCAAGGCTTTAATTATTCGTAATTGGTCATCTGGTTGCATCTTTTCCAAATATCGTTGTGCAGCTTTCAAAAGAATATAGTCAGTCAATTTTTTCTCCAAAAAGCTTCAATTTTAATTCTTTTGAAGATATACCCCGATCGCGCCCTGCCAAGTAATCTTGCCAAGCTAATTCACTTTCAGTTATTTCAGCTAAAGGAATGACCTCTGAGTCTTCTTCTACTCCGCCATTGAGCATCTTTTGCAATTCTTCTAGTAACTTCAGTTGATCGGCAGTGGAAAGATTTTGTACTTGATTTAGTACCTGATCATAAGTAAACATAGACTATCTATGAAATTTTTAGTTTAGCTATTTTCTACTATATCACGCAACTACTCCACTCAAGATAAAACTCGAACATATCGAGAGCGATCACTTTTACTAAGTCCAATATTTTTTTTATTAAATGTTGACAAATTAATTAATGCGTGGTAAAATAATTTTAAATCTGTTCCCAACTTATTTTCCGTTCTGCTAAAACTAATATTGTAGTTATCCCTCAAAGACAACCGATGGATATTCCCAAATTCAGCCGGAAATTAAAAGAGGTTAGGTGATGAATGTCAATTACATTTTAAGCCAATACATTGATGAAGCAATGTCCCAGGCCGTTTACGATAAACTCGAAGACGGTACTTTCGTCGGTCGAATTCCATCCTGCAAAGGCGTTATAGCATTTGCATCCACACTGCGTCAGTGCGAGAATGAGTTACGCTCAACCCTAGAAGACTGGATTTTACTAGGCTTGAAACTCAGCCATACTCTGCCAGTCATCAACAACATCGATCTGAACAAGGAGCCAAGTCGTGAGTCGGTGGACACCCTGTAAGCGTCGGAATTTTATCAAAAAGTTGCGACAATTAGGATTTGATGGGCCTTTTTCTGGAAGCCGACATCAGTTTATGACTTTCAATGAAAATCGCTTAACTATCCCTTCTAACGATGAGTATTCTTTACCACAACTGCGGATGATGATTCGAGAAGTTGAGGAAATTATTGAGCGCCCTATATCTCTTGATGAGTGGGTGACTTTATAGCTGCCACTGGCGATCGCCTTCTGAAAGAGCGATCGCTCTTGCGGTGCATAGCACTATCGCCACTCCCATATCTGAACGAACTACCCACCACCAAACCAATTTTTCCAAGCTGTTCTTTTTGCCAGTTCACTTGCCAGAAGTTTTGCTATTTCCGCTCTCCTTCCATCAGTCATTGCGAGGGCAAGAAAACTAGTTAACCTCTTGGGAAAGCGTTCAAACAGCCGAAGCAATCTCATAGATACTCATACTTACAGCAGTTTTCGAGTTGATGAAGTACAACAATTTACGACTTCAGGCAACAGGCAACAGGCAACAGGCAACAGGCATAAAGAGATTAATTTTAAACTGTACCTCACTATCCTCAAAAGTGCTGTAAATAGAGATTGCCACGGGGGGCTTAAGGAAGATAGACTAAAATTAATTGGTTTCCTAGCCCTTAAATCCAACAGAAATTCAAGAAATAGACCCTCTAATATTACTTTATATTCGAGAAGGTTTAACCAGAGATTCTTTAGCCCTAATGTTAGGAGTCGCCAGAGATACGGTAGACAAATGGGCAGCAAAAAGACGGCAACCATCTCGGCCTATTCGTCGTCTTACTGCAGAAATCTTAACAGGTTGGGAACGCGATCGCGTTATCGAGCGGAAAAAGTAAAAATAAAATTACTTCAAGATTATTTAATAATTGCCTCTACTCTACCATTTTCAAATAGCAGTGTTAAAATTACCAGTGTATTGGGAAAAGCTATGGCGATACGGCGGAAAAAACTAACCAAAGCCTTATCATAAAAGACTTTTAACTTTTAAATTCCCCGTAGTACTCCTAATCTTTTGCCCATAATTCTGCACTAATAATATCTAAAGTCTAATATGAGTGGTACTATGACCCCTTCCCAACCAAATATAAGTCAGTTGTCTGAGACCACAACGACACCTTTAACCTCCGGCTCCGTGGTGGGAGATTTCTTTCAAGAAACTCTAGCATTAACCCGTCGGCTATTCATTCAACTAAAACGACGCCCCTCCACATTAATAGCCGGAATAATCCAGCCTCTAATGTGGTTAATCCTATTTGGGGCACTTTTCCAAAATGTACCCCAAGGCTTATTTGGGGAAAGTCAAAACTATGGACAATTTCTTGGTGCTGGTATTATCGTCTTCACTGCTTTTGCTGGAGCTCTTAATGCTGGTTTGCCAGTCATGTTTGACCGGGAATTTGGCTTTCTCAACCGCCTGTTGGTGGCACCGTTAACATCCCGCTTTTCTATTGTCTTGGCTTCAGCTATCTTTATTGTCACCCTGAGTTTTATTCAATCAGCAATAATCATTGCTGCTGGTGCATTTTTGGGTGCAGGATTACCTAATATATTAGGGTTAGGTACGATCGCTCTAATTGTCTTGATGTTAGTTTTGGGCGTGACTGGTTTAAGTTTGGGTCTGGCTTTTGCTTTACCGGGTCACATTGAACTTTTGGCAGTGATTTTTGTGACTAACCTACCTTTGCTATTTGCTAGCACTGCTCTGGCACCTTTATCTTTTATGCCTAATTGGCTGCAGGTAGTGGCGAGTTTAAATCCTTTGACTTATGCGATCGAGCCTATTCGCTATTTATATCTACATAGTGACTGGTCTTTTGGTAGTGTAATCATGCAAACGCCTTTTGCTGATATTTCTTTTGGGGCAGCATTGCTGGTGTTATTGGTTTTTGATGTTGTTAGTTTAGTAGCTATTCAACCTCTATTACGTCGTCGGTTTGCCTAAGTTGATATCAGGTGGGGAATAGTAATTTTATTTTCCCCAATTGTTTGTTGACAAACGAGCGCTTACAAGTCTTTCTGAGAATGCTTTGGCCTTTGCAAGAATTATTCAAATAGGTATAAATTAGGTGTATGCTATATATTTAAAGTTTACCTAAAAAATCTAGATATTACCTATGTATACCAAATTTTTGACCAAAATCATTTTCAGTACCTTAAGCACAGGAATAATGACTATTTTCCTGAGTTTGCCAACTTTGGCTGACTCCTATGAAAATAATACAGTTAATCCCTTACAGGATTTACAAACAGTAGATAATCCAGATCCTTTCACTGGGTCTGGTGGGCTGAATATGTTCGATATTATTCATAACTCCCGACTGGGAAATAACCGCGATATGAATGAATATATGAACGAACAACGTGACAGTCTGAATGATGCGGCGACACAATTCCGCAACAAACAGCAACAGCTTCTACAACAACCAGAAAATGCCGCTGGTGATACTTCCAGTTCTACTACAGGTAATAGTGAAGTTAATCCTTAAAATCAATACTACAGCGATCGCCCTATTACTGAAAATAGCAGCAAAAGTAGCGATCGCCGTTATTCATTAATATTATTCATTAATATTATTTTTTTTTGTTAGGGTGACAATTTGAGAATTAATAACTATATTTTGTCTCTTTCTAGCTTGTCTGCGCCAGATTCCAACTTGCCTACTAAAAATACAAAGACTCGCACCTACCCAACAAATTTCTAAAAAAGACATAAATGCGTGATATTTCATTTTTTACCTTTGTTTAATTAATAGACATCTCCAGAAAAGAGGGAGTAGGGAGTAGGGGGAAAGAATTGATAATTTCTGTGCGATAATTGATTTTATTTTTTATGATCGGAGATGTCTAATATAAAAATCTATTTACTGTTGACTTAGTAAAATTTAGACTAACCCAGTTCTCAAAGCGACAACTGCTGCCTGCACGCGGTCATCAACTGCTAACTTATTCATAATACCTTTAACATGAGTTTTAATAGTATTCGGACTCAAAAAAAGTTCTTTACCAATTGTCGTATTACTCTTACCCTGTACCAACAATTTTAAAACTTCTAATTCTCTTGGTGACAAATTAGCTGTATTTTCAGGCCGGGCTGGGGATGCAGGTTGTAAATGCTGAATCACTATTCGCCCAACCTGTGGATCGAGATAAGTTGCACCCTCCATAGCAGCAGTAATAGCAGACATTAACCTTTCGACACTTGCTCCCTTAACACAATAAGCATCTGCGCCACTAGATAATGCACCAATAACTTCATCATTAGTATCGTGAGATGTCAGCATCACCACCTTTGTTTCTGGAAGTTGCTCCTTAATTTGTTGAGTCGCTGCAATACCATCAAGCTCTGGCATCGCAATATCCATAACCACTAGATTTGGTTTCTGTGCTAGTGCGGTTGACACACCCAACTTGCCATTTTCTGCCAACCCCACTATTTCAATATTTTCATAATCTCCCAAAACTTGCTCTAACCCAATTCGCATCATTGGGTCATCATCTACAATTAAAATTCGCATTGGCTTTTTTCGATCGGTTGTTGACTTTTCCATAAGTGCATACTTTTAATTTTCCTGATTTGACAGCGCTGTTAATCCTTAGTAGACTAGCGGGGAGTTGGGGATATGGGTAGCGCAAGCGCCGTCAGTTTTGCTACTTTGCTACAGGTGATAGACTAAATAATAACGCCAGCAGAGTAGACATCACACCTACCACATGATTCGAGCGGCATCAACTAATTTTCAAAACTTGCACTGACTCACCCGCAGAAATCAAAGTTTCATGCAGAGGTACAACTGCTAAACCTGTGGTACCAGCTAAATTAATTAAATTTCCCGAACTGTGACTACCACCAGCAAGTTGAAACTCATAGCCATCACTCCCTAACTTTAACTGACCCCACAGATAAGTTTCTCGTTTACCGTTAGAGCGTAAGTCTTGAAGCGACCGCGCCACGACAAACTCAGGTCCCCATTCTGCTTCACCAACTCCTGCCAATTTTTTCAGCGCTGGTTGCACAAACCGCCAGAAACTGACTAATGCCGAAACAGGATTTCCCGGCAAACCGAAATAGATACATTCAGCATCAGCAAATTTAGCAACAGTTAGGGGTTTTCCTGGTCTAACTGCCACAGAATGAATATAAATTTCTGCTCCTAACTCTTTGAGAATATCCTCAACATAATCATAATCTCCCACTGATACCCCACCAGTGGAAAGTAAAAAATCTGTAGTTGTGACTGCTTTGGCAATAGTCTGTTTCAAAATTTCTCGTTCATCTGGCACGATCCCAAGTCGTATTACTTCTGCACCCATCTGTGCTGCTGCTACAGCTAAAGCATATTGATTTGAGTCTACTAACTGACCAGCTTTTAAGGGTTGCTCTGGTTTAACTAATTCGTTGCCTGTGGACAATATTCCGACTTTAGGTCGGCGATATACAGTTATTTCTGGACATTGAAGTGCTGCTAAAACTGCTATTTCAGAAGCTCCCAAGAGCATTCCTGGGCTGAGTAAGGGAGTACCTGCCTGATAAAATGAACCACGATATCGCACAAATTCTTGGGGTTTTGAAGTTTCTTGGATGAGGACGCGATCGCCTTGTCGTTGGGTCACTTCCTGCATGACTACGGTATCTGCACCTACAGGCATACAAGCACCTGTAAAAATACGAGCTGTTTGTCCCGATCGAATTTGCTGCTGGGGTTGATACCCGGCTGGAATTTCTTCTATAATTTCTAAGGCTATTGGATTTTCGGGACTAGAGTTTTTGACATCTGTAAACTTTACTGCATAGCCGTCCATTGCTGAATTATCCCAGTGGGGAAAATCAAGTTTACTGGTGACTGGGGTGGCTAATATGCGCCCCGATGCGGTTAATATGTCTATTTTTTCTACTTCCCTCTGGGAGTCTAAGGGTTGTACTAGGTTTAAAATGATTGACTCTGCTTGGTCAGCTGGTAGCATTTTCAATCTATAAATATTTATTTATTTGGATTATTTTCATTATAGATTGTATTTGACATCCTTTCTCCGTTGTTTTTCTTCTTGGTAAAGGGTCTCAAATTTGTCTTGGTTGTGGTTTTTAGTTGAATAAAAAGTCATGCGTAGGGGCGAACGACTCCCAATGATTACATACTATCATAAGTTTTTTTCTAATGCAACTCGATAAATCTCGGAAAAATTTTCCAGAGCTTTAGAAAATGAAAAAAATGAAAAATTTGATTTGTGGTTTGAGGAATTGATAATTTTGACAAATGAATTAGCGATCGCTCTTTCAAATGAGGTAGGCAAATCTCTGTAGGTTGGGTTGCGCTACCGCTTAACCCAACACAAATATATGTATGTGCTTTTGGTTTTTCTGACTCTTCTTGTGTAGGGTCGATGCCGAGGATCGGCGGAGCGTTGGTATTAGGCATTAGTCTGTCCCCTGGATAAACGTTAGTTCAATCTAATCTGCTAGCTACTGTTGGGTTTCCTTCAGGTCAACCCAACCTACTACAACTGTTGGGTTTCCTTCAGGTCAACCCAACCTACGCTTACTTTAGACCCAGTTTCAACGGTAAAATCCCTGTCTAGCTTTATCGTTGTTGGGTCATAGCGATTACTTTTTCCACTGTCAAATCTGAGATATTGTCAAGAGTGGGGAGTATCTCAGTTCCAGCAAAGACCAATGGTAGTTCTTGGTTTTCCCAAACCCAGATTTGCTGTCGCTGAATATCAATTAACCAAGCAAGCTGAGTCCCGTTACCCAAACAGTGCAGAATTTTGTTCTGTAGGTCTAATGTGCTTTGGTCTGGGGAACGAATTTCAATTATCCAGTCCGGTGAACCTTGCAGTGGACCGTCTTCATCACCAAGGCGATCGCTTTTTACAACTACAATATCTGGCACGGGTGACAAGGGAGGAATAATGCACCGGAGTTCTTGAATGGCTTCATAAGCTTGGGTTTTGTTGTTAATGGCGTTGACGAGGTTGCGCTGGAGGCGGGAATGAAACAGGGTTGGCATCGGTTTTTGTTGGGGTTGTCCATGGATGAATTCCCAAGCTGGAGAAGTTTCGATATTGGGTTGTTGGAGAAAAGTGTCTAAGGAGTTAGTAGTAGTTGGTAATTGCATAAATTTATTTTTTCATACTTGAGTCATCTGAGGTCTGATAAATTTTCTTGTGCTTCGTGTATTTCCCAATTCAATTTTTACCTTCTATTATTCTCGAAAGGATTGAGTAGTAAAATTCCACAACCTTCAAAATCTCATGTATTGCGGGTGACTAAAGTTAGTTGATGAATTTGAGCAGTAGCAGCAATTATCATATCTGCTTGAGAGCGTGTCTGACCTTGAGATTGGAATCTATAGCAGGGAATAGGGAATAGGGAATAGGGAACAGGGAACAGTTGGAAAAACTTTTGGACTAGGTTTTGCTCGTGCTAGTTCGCTAATAATATTAGTATCAAGTAGAAACATTTTCAAAATCGTCACTAAAAGGATTTGGTCTATTTTTGCGAGGGGGAATTTCTAGTACATAATCTGCTTGGGTACACAAACTGCGTAACTCCGCAAAGGTATTAGCTAAGGTTGGTTTTTGATGTTGTTTTTGCCATGCTAAAAATTCCTGAAATGTTTGGGCATCAATAATAGCTGCTACAAGTTTTTCTTGTTCATAAATCATTTGTGGTTTTTGGTTTGTTGCTTTTATCAGGTCTGATAAATTTTGTTGTGCTTCGTGTATTTCCCAATTCAATTTTTACCTCCTAGTTGAAAATTTTTTTGTTAGTTTATCTTAAGTTTACCATAGAGATAAGTAGGTAGGAAAATTTACACACTGTAGTAGCGTGTCTAGGCTAAAGTTGTGGGTAAAACCTAACCCCCCAACCCCACAACTATCCCCCCTAACCCCCCTTTGAAAGGGGGGAAGGGAAGGGGGAGAAGAGTCTCCCCTCTCCTCGCAGGAGAGGGGTTGGGGGAGAGGTCATCCGGGTTGCTCGCTCTTTACCCACATTTTCAACCTAGACGAGCTAGTAGGTTGGGTTAAGCGGTAGCGCCACTCAACAGCGATCGCTCTCTGAGATAAGGTGAGCAAACATAATCAGGGGACCCCGGAGCTAGACACAGATTCGGGCATTGATATAACAATTCTTTAAATATGTGAGGCATAGATATTTGATCCCCCCTAGCCCCCCATCGAACCAAAAGCGAAGCATCATCTGGCTTCCCCCTTTCCAAGGGGGACGGGAGGGGGATACAACCGGGGGACGGGAGGGGGATACAACCGGGGGGAACTTCAAAGTCCCCCTTTCTAAGGGGGATTTAGGGGGATCGTAGATGTACCTCATCCCATAGAGAAACGCTATAAACATATTAATTATTTGACATCATCCGTACATTCCTGACAAAATTCCTGTCTAGCTCTGTTGTTGTTGCCGACAACGTTCGAGATTTTCTCGTACAGTCTGAGTATTAGGATGTTCCTGACCTAATGTTTGTTTCAACATATCCAACGCTTGTTGGAACAAAGGTTCCGCTTCCGAGTATCTCCCTTGAGAACGATATAAATTTGCCAAGTTGTTGAGGTCGATGGCAAGGGATGGATGATTTGATGGTAGGGCGATTTTGTCAATTTCTATGGCTTGTAGGTACAAAGGTTCAGCTTCGGAATATCTCCCTTGAGAAGAATATAAACCTGCCAAGTTGTTGAGGTGGGTGGCAAGATCTGGATGATTTGATGGTAGGGCAATTTTGACTATTTCTATTGCTTGTAGGTACAAAGGTTCTGCTTCTGAATATCTCCCTTGAGAACGATATAATTCTGCCAAGTTGTTGTAGACAGTCGCAATATCAGGATTATCTTTATCTAGATGTTTTTCTGCTATTTCTCTACCCTTCTCTAACCAAGGTTGTGCCTTTGGATAAAATCCTTGACCTCTATAGAATAAACCTAACCCAATAAAAGGAGCAATTAAATCATCATTACGCAAATACTCAGTCAAATTTTCCGCCACTTCCATAATATGGGGAATATCAATTTCAAATTCCTGAACTTGCTGCACTGTGATTCGATCGGGAATTTTTCTTGCCTCCTCCGCCATGACGTGACAATAAGTACGTTTCCATTCTGCCACAGAGTCAAACTTCTGCAACTTACCCACCATAAACTTTCTAATAAGTGGGTGTAGTTGATAGATATGTTCGCCCGTTCGTTCCAGCAAACTTAAATTCAACAACACATCATCTCGTATCTCCTCCAAATCTTCCTCCTCCACTTCTGACAAACACCCTTCTACCAAATTCCAGGGAATAGGAGCAGCAGCAAACAAACTCAACCTACATCCTACCTCCTTTTCCTCCTCATCCAAATCATCCCAACTCAAATCAAAAGCAGCTTCCACCCCACGTTGAGCAGTCATATCCCGAAAAGTTTCACCCTTGCGGTCTTTTTTTTGCAGAGCGCGGTGTTTTAAATCCAACTTTTCCCGCATTTCCACCAAAGACAAATCTCGCTTCCGCTGCAAATACCGCCCCACCAACTCCAAACCCAAAGGCAAATAACCCAAGTCAGCACAGAGCAACTTTGCCACATCTTCCTCCCGTTGAATACGCTCTTCCCCAACCAGGGAAACCAACAATTCCAGAGCAGCACCCTCATCCAAAACAGGTAACTGTAACTGCTGCCAAGATTCTGCTAACCATTGTTTACGAG
>JBARXI010000202.1:0-5065 GCA_049647275.1 Microcoleaceae cyanobacterium | reverse complement strand
TTAGAATTTATCTAGGTATGTCTAACGAGTTTCCAACTATTCGACATTCAGTAGTTAACCCTGACAAACCTCTATATTTTTTTGTTTGGTGAAAAAAGTCGAATTAGGTAGCGATAAATTTTAAGCTACTATAACCTTCTTTTGTCACTCTTCAAAAAGTTTTGCTATTTCTCAATTCTGGTAATTTTTGTATAGAGAGCGATCGCTAGATTTTTAACTACTCATAAATACCCGCAAATGATTTTTGTATTTTGGGGTAGAAAAAAAATTCTCTATCCCTTAGAAGTAAACTTTTCTGAACTTCTGATTTTACTTTATTCTCCAGAGAGTGACAGAAGTGGGATAACTATAATATATGCGAAAATATAGTCTTAATAGATAGATTTTGGTGCAAACAAAAAGTGACAAAAACTGCTTCATAGTCTAGTAGTGCGGAGGAATGAAGCAGTGGTAAATAAATATTAAGAGATTTTTAGTTGACAAAAAATTAAGTAGGATGTGCGACTTTACCCTTACTATTACCAGAATAATAGTCGGTTTTATTTCATGTACCGTTATTGTGGGATGATAGCTATACAAGCTTGATGCTTGGCACACTACGGGATTTAATATCTATTTTACTAGAGATTTTATGAAAATAAAAATTAAGCATTTATCTAAACCAAAATTTTTACCAATACCCTTACTAATTTTAGTCACCTTACTGGTAGGAATAACTGCTTGTAATCAAAAAAATAAAACTCAACAAAATATACCAGAACAACCTATTCCCAGTCAAACACCAGAAAGTGACTTAACTTTAAATGACGTTACTCTAGAACAAGCATCAGAAGAAGGTAAAATGTTGTGGCGGGTAAAATCTAAACAAGCTCGCTATCTAAAAAATAATCAAATAATTAGAGTCATAAACCCTGAGGGTGAATTGTTTCAAGATGGAAAAGTAGCCTATAAAATTACCGCCTTAACAGGAGAGGTATATCAGGATGGAAAAAAGATTATACTTATAGATAACATTGAAGTAAATGACATCCAAAATAAAATAGTTATCCGAGGAAAACAATTAGAGTGGTTAACTGAACAAGGCATTATTATTGTCCGCAACAATATCATAGGTAGTAGCGAACAAGTACAAGCATCTGCTCAAACAGCAAAAGTTATTACTCAAGAAAAAAGAATAGAATTATACGGTCAAGTCGTAGCAATGCTGAAACAACCTGTGATTAAGATACAAACAGAACAGTTGTTCTGGCAAATAGATCAAAAGAAATTTATTAGCAATCAACCAATAAAAATAGAAGAACTAAAAGATAAAAAAGTGATTGGTAGTGCATTTAGCGACGAATCAGAATTTAATTTAGATACAAACATTGCTACTATGAAAAAAAATGTGCAGCTATTGAGAACAGACCCTATAGTACAAATTAGTAGCGATTTAATTACTTGGAATCTGTCCAAAGATATAGTTGATTCACCAGGGTCTGTAACAGTATTAGAACAAGAAGAAAAAATTGTTTTAAAAGCTAATAAAGGTCAAGGGAATTTTCAGGAAAATACATTTTTTTTATCAGGAAATGTTGTTGGTGTTGGGCAGGAAAATCAAGCACAGTTGAATACAGACCAACTAACTTGGTTTTTTAAAAATCAAACTTTTGAAGCAGAAGGTAACGTATTTTATCGTCAAGTTGACCCACCATTTAATGTTAGAGGTCCTCGTGCAGTAGGACAGCTAAAAAATCAAACTGTTACTATTGAGGGCGGTAGTAGTAATGTGGTAACAGAAATTATTCCTCAACAATAATAACGATAAATTTATAGCATTTTTTATCGTCAAGTTGACCCACAATTTAGTGTTAGAGGTTTTCGTGCAGTAGGGCAGCTAAAAAATTAAACTTTTACTATTGAGGGCGGTAGTAGTAATCTGGTAACAGAAATTATTCCTCAACAATAATAACGATAAATTTATAGCATTTATGAGTAAGCAAAAGACACAGCTTTATGTCTTTTCATAGTCACTTTACTTTTACTTTAGCCACATCACTATCGCAATCATTCAATAATTGATAATTACCTCTGTCTTAAAGGAAGAGGATTGATACCAAGGAGAAAATTGTTGACTTTTTATTCTTAAAAGAAGATGCTTTAAACCAAGGGTCATTTCATTCTAGATTTTAGCAATGAATTTACTTACTTTCAGATAGGGAAAGATAAATTATCGGAAGCTCTAAATAACGTATTTTCGTCAAGACATAACATGGCAAAGTTTAGAATGAAATAGCCCTGCTTTAAACCCGATCGATTAATTACCAATTGTTAATTGTCAATTATCCATTGGTAATGATTCATAAGAAGCTTTAAATTTAGAAGCAAGTATTAGACGAAATTATAACGTTTTACTATCTCATATAGGGCTACGCGCAAGTCAAATAGGGTCGCCGTCGGATTGGCGACCTCGAGAAGTCAGAGATTACTTCTGACTTAATTTTCGGTGCAAAAATGCTCCGCAAAGAGCATTTATAAATGTCCGCGCCCTATTTGCGTAGTGCTATAACTGATAGGTGACTGCTATAGTGGTTTTCATATTCATAGGATATAGTTTTTTCTTTCTTGCCTGTTGCCTGTTGCCTCACAGGAGTGCGCTACCAGGTGCGTCTGTCGCCGACGCGGGGTCGCACCGCTGTTGCCTGACGGAGCTGTTGCCTAAAAGGCTACAATATCTCACAATTCATTTAGGATTGCTATATAAACTCCTATATTCTCAAAAGTTGGCATTGATGAATTTCAATATTTTTATAGTTACGGTTTGGTAAAAAAAAGTCATGGGGAAGCATTTTGAGTAGGTAAACAATTAATTATTAATTATTACCTCTCCTTGAAACGGATTGGATTGACTAAAAGGAAAAATTTTTCTTGTTTACCCTTTTAAGGCGATAGCCCGTGGCGCAGCTAAGGAGAGGCTTAAAATCTTAATTAGTTTAGTTGGTGAAAAATACAGATTTATGTCTTTTCATAGTCACTTTAATTTTACTTTAGCCACATCACCATAAACTTCGATATTCTCAAAAATTAGCATTGATTAGTTTGAATAATTTTCTAGTTAGGGTTTGCTGAAAAAAAATTTATGGGTAACCCTTAACTGAGAAAAGGGAATAATTTTTCTATCCTTTCAATCCCATTACTTGAATCGTTTATCTTCTAAAACTGGATTAAATTTGATATGATTAAAGCTTATTTTTTGCACTTAGTAAACTTTGAAAAAACTGCAAAATCTTGATAGATCGTAGTTTAAATTTTATTCAGCAAGCACTAAGAATTAGTACTTTTTGACATGAATGATTGGAAAAACTGAAGATGACATAGCGATCGCTAAATCCACACACTATACTTTGATGAGTAAGGAGTCTTCAAGTTTTAGGACGAAGGTACAGTATGATAAAATCAACTACTCAATTAATCCCCCCACCTGGTATAACTGAAACAAGGAGAGGCTTAACTGTATGCTTTCTGGCAGAGAAGTCCCGGTAAAAGCAAATCTAGTTAACACCAAGCGTGAAAAAATAATGTTATGAATAATAAGTGTGATGAAAAGACAGGTGCAGGAGATGTCCCTGTGACAAAAAAGATAATTTATGACCTAAAAAATGGTATCGAAACCATTCATTCTGACTCCTGACTCCTAATAAATAGCCTAGTTATTTGTAGCAAACGTTTATCAAATTGGTATAACACCAAAACCCCTTGTGGTTAACAGACAAAATATCAAAAATTAGTACACAACTTATTTCTAAATATTCGCAGTCGTGACAATATATCCCCTACAAACACCTCATAGTGGCTATCACTGGGATGGTAGCGATCACCGTTTCTTTGAAGGCTGGTATTACCGAGTTACCCTACCAGAAGACAAACAAACCTTCGCCTTCATGTACTCCATTGAAGACCCCATCGGTGGTCAACCTCACAGTGGGGGTGCTGGTCAAATTCTCGGCCCAAATGACGAATATCTTTGTTGTACCTTCCCAGATGTCAATAAATTTTGGGCTAGACCAGAAATTCTCGAATTAGGTCATTGGGGTCAAACAAATTTACAAGGTCGCCCCGGATATCTAGACCAAGCAGTCTTCAATACTCAAATCAAACAAGGATATCAAGCTACTGCTACCTGGCATCAAGGAATTCTTTCTGACCCAGGAACAAATAATTATTGTCGTTGGCAATATCAAACCCAACCTGTTTATGGGTGGGGAAACTCAGATGCACCACAACAATCAACTGCAGGGTGGTTATCATTCTTACAAATATTTGAGCCTGGATGGCAAATATTAATGGCTCACGGTCTGGCCACTGGATGGATCGAGTGGAATGGCTATACCTACAAATTTACTAATGCGCCAGCCTATAGTGAGAAAAATTGGGGCGGAGCCTTCCCAAAAAAATGGTTTTGGGTCAACTGTAACAGTTTTTCTAATGAATCAGATTTAGCTTTGACTGCTGGTGGTGGTAAGCGGGGGGTATTGTGGTGGATGGAAGAGGTGGCAATGGTGGGAATTCATTACCAAGGCAAGTTTTATGAGTTTGTGCCGTGGAATTCTCAGGTACATTGGCAAATTCAGCCTTGGGGAGAATGGCAAATTCAGGCCAAGAATGACAAGTTTGAGGTAGAGTTAACTGCCACTACAAATCATTCTGGTACAAATCTACGAGCTCCGTCAGAACATGGATTAATATTTCTGTGTCGGGATACTATGCAGGGTGATTTAATTTTAAGATTAAGAGAAGTTAGGGATGGTCATTCAAGGTTGATTTTGGAAGCGCGAAGCGATTTATGTGGTGTGGAAGTTGGTGGGGAGTCTTGGGAAAAACCTTGGATTAAGTAGTACCGATTAAAGTAGTACCGATTAAAGTAGGGTGGGCAAAACTAACAGATAAACTCAATTAAAAATCCTGAAAGAATATTTTGCCCACCGAGAAAGGAGCAATGGTAGTACCGATTAAAGTAGGGTGGGCAAAACTAACAGATAAACTCAATTAAAAATCCTGAAAGAATATTTTGCCCACCGAGAAGAGC
>JBARXI010000201.1:0-19666 GCA_049647275.1 Microcoleaceae cyanobacterium | reverse complement strand
GCTCACAAAGTGAGATTAAAGATATCATCACTGGGGAAGATTATGGTGTTCCATTCTTTACTATTCCTAGTGAGGATGGTAAAAATTCCAATCCCTCAATTATTACCACCTTCAAATATGCGCCTGTCAGTATCTGGAGTGACACAGAAGAAGCTCCAGCTTGGACAACTGAAGAGCAATTTTATGAAAAGTTAACACCTGAAGTTGCAGAAGACCTCTTTACCAATGGTTTTGAAGGCATTCCAGAAAAGTTACTAGAAGATAATTACGATCCTTATACAAAATTCGGTGAAGGTGAATCGGACGCTTTAGACAGCATAGCCTATACATATAAAATGTTGGCTTTGACGCTAACAACTACAGAATTGTTCGAGAAACTTGAAATTGACGAGGAGAATTGGGGAATAGAAAGAGATCTCGAAACTAATCCTGGATTAGTTTCAATGCGTGCCCTTGACTTTATCATGCAAGCTAAAGACGATCAAGCAGGTCCTTACTACAAGGAGTTATGGGACGAACTTAATTATGATTGGGATAGCTTAGACGTTAGTAACTCTCAGCAAATCACTGAAGCATGGGAATATATCTATAACACTCATGCTACCAAACTGGGAACAGAAGAAATTTTCTTTGGTGAGAATGGTCGCCCAATTGATCGAGAGTTAGTCTTAGAAAAAGTAGAAGAACTACCATTAGAATTTATCGCTGAAGGATTGGGAGAAGTTCAAGGATTTATCGACACCATTCTTGAGAGGGCACAAGAGAAAGGTTCCCATTTAGTGATTCCTGCCATTGCTGGTCCTAAACGCTTTTTCTTAACAGAATTGGTTGAAGATATCGTAGATATTGCTTTTGAGAGTGAAAATGAGAATGAGTACCAAAATAAATTTGATTCACTCTTATCTCAACCAAACTACATCAACTATAATGGTGATAAAACTATTTTGATTGCTACAGATGACCAATCATCCGAGCAGCAAATAGTGGAAAACGTAGTTATAGCACCAGGTGAAACTACTATCAAATCATTCCACATTGGACTGCCTACACCAGCTCCTAGCTATGGTTTAACTGTTCGTTATCAAATAGGTGGGGATGCTATTGAAGGAGAAGATTATCAGCGCATTAACAGTGATAGTAGTTTATACGGTTCGTTTTGGATTCCACCAGGAGCAGAGAGATATTCATTGGATTTTGAGATTAATGGTGATGCTATTGACGGTGAGTTTGATTCCCTGCAATTAAAATTATTAACTGCTGATTCAGGGTATACGGCGGACAATCAATCTGCAACTTTTGTCATTTCTGAAGCACCTGTTGAAGTGGAAGATCAAGTTGCTTTTGAACCAACATCAGAAGAAACAGGAAATTCTGGAGATAATGAGTTAAAAATTGATGATGGTGCATATAATCCAGTTGTTACTGGTGGTGAGGGTAGCGATCGCTTTTTCCTCAATCCGAATGTAGAAGGAGTGACTCACTTCAGCGATTTTAATTGGGCAGAAGATAAAATAGTAGCATTACCAGAGTATTTTCCCAATGCTACTCCAGAAGACTTTACAGTTGTTGGAGGTACATTATTTTATCAGAATCAACCACTAGCATTAATTAGTAACTTAATTGATGGGGAAGAGAAAGCATATTCCTATGCTTCAAAAGTGCCAATAGAAATTGAGAAAAGTGGCAATGATATAATGACAGGTAGTGAAAATGATGATTCCTTCAATAGTGGTAATGGTAATGATAAAATTAGTGGGGGTAGTGGTAACGACACACTCAATAGCGGTCAAGGTAACGATCAAATACAGGGACAATCTGGGAATGACTATTTAATAGGTCGCCCTGGTAACGATATCTTAATAGGAGGAGAAGGTAACGATACTCTAGAAGGTGGTATCGGTCGCGATCGTCTCAATGGTGGACCAGGAAACGATGAGCTTAAAGGTGGTGGAAGTATTGACCGCTTTATTTTCAACACCAATGAAGAGTTCACTCCAGAAGATGTAGGTACAGACAAAATTACTGACTTTGTTGTAGGGAAAGATATTATTCTGTTGGATCGAGACACTTTCACTGCACTTACCAGTATTAAAGGTGATGGATTTAGTGTTGCAACAGAATTTGCAGTAGTTACCACTAATGCAGATGCAAGAACTTCTAATGCATTTATTGTCTACAACAGTGAAAACGGTAACTTGTTCTATAACGCTAATGGCAGTGCTACTGGTTTAGGTAAGGGTGCTAATTTTGCTACTTTAACTAATAACGCACAAATTAGTGCTGATGATTTCTTCCTGCGTTAAGGTGGAAATAGGATTTATATCATGTCCGTTAGTATAGTTTGTGTAAAAGTTGGGGAAATATCTACCACCAGATAAGGCGTTGCACAGTGACGAATGATTTTATATTTTTGATGAACAGGATTTTGGATTTGATAATTGCTAGAATGACTAATTAATAGTTTTTTTTAGTCAAAGTCTAAACTAATTTTTGGTAATATCATTCCATAATGTGCAACCCCTAACTTTCCGTGAATCTGCTTAAATATAATATGTAAAGTTATATCTGAAAGGTAAAATATGAATGCAAAAGATATCGCGGGATTAATACATCCGACATTGGCTGTTGTGGTGGTATTCCCAATCATTGGTATAGTTGTCAACTTGGCTTGGCAGACTCGTCAAAGACGGCTACAAACTGCCGATAAAAGTAAAAGTAAAATTCCTCCAGTGGTAGGACCGGAACATCGAAAAATAGGTAATTGGTTGACTGGTTCCGTTGTGGGAATAACTTTAGTAGCGATCGCCTATTCAATATATTTTAAAGGCATTTTTAAAGATTTTAAGAGTGAAAATATGACTTTAGCAATATTAATCGTAATGATATTTATTGCTACGGTTGCTTCTCTCGTATTTTTGTATCGCGCTAAAACTAAATTATGGCGAGGAGTATTTGCTACTTTGACTGGAGCAGGTATCGTAATTTTAGGTTTTCAAGAAGGTGTTTATCGGCGCGATTTTGAGTGGCAGGTTTCTCATTTTTATTATGGTTTAATTGCAGCATTATTGATGATTTTTTCCTTGGCTATTGTGCCGGAAATATATAAAGATAGAACTCACAAATGGCGCAAAATTCATACTGCTTTAAACTGTTTGGCAATTCTAGTATTTTTAGGGCAAGGAATAACAGGAAGTCGTGATTTGTTAGAAATTTCTCTAAGTTGGCAAGAAAAACATTTGTATAAATGTGATTGGGAAAAACAAGTTTGCCCAGATGCAAAATCTCAAACTTTATCACCAGAAATTCTGGTTGCTTCTATCTCAAATTATCCGACTTTAGCTCAGGCAAATAAAGTTTTAGCTTCGGGAGAATTTGTAACTATTACTCCGGGGGAAGATACCGAAGGTACGGCAGAAATTATTCAGGTAGGTAGTAAAACTCAAGTTCGGTTAGCGGAAAATTTTTCTGCCATTGAAGGTCCGGCAGTAAAATTGTTATTACATAAAGAAAATCGTCCGGGAAGTTATACAACAGAAAATTATGTGCGTTTGGGAGATTTAAAAAGTTTTACAGGAGAACAAGTTTATGACATTCCAGAAGGAATAAATTGGCGAGATTATCCAAATGTTGTGGTCTGGTGTGAAAAATTTGATGTCACTTTTGGGTCAGCAAAGCTGAACTAAGCAGGAATTAGGAAGAGGGTTCAACAATTAATAATGAATAATTAACAATTGCCTCTCCTGAAAAGAAGAAGAGAAGATTGATTAAAAGAAAAATACTTTCTTTTATAATAATTATTAATTATTAGACCTCTCCAGAAAAGGTTCTGAAATCCTTAAGCCACCGTTCCCAAATCGGTATTTTTGGAGAGGTCTATTTAGTAATAGGGAAGATAAAATCAGGACTTACGCAAAGACGCTATATATAGTGTTGACTCTTAAAGGTTTATCTATTTGGCGATATAGCTGCCGCTAGGCTCCGCCAACGCTTGAACAACAAAATATAAAAACCTTGAAAATTTACCCCAAATCACTCTAAATTACTTGGTATACTAGGTTAGTATCAATATACTTGTCAATACCTTTCATCTGAACTTTAATTATATAAAATATTGTCAGTATTTAATAAGTAGTCAAAAGAATTATACCTTGACAAATCTTGCTGACCATCTGGAAAAAGTTAGCCACGATAGCGGAGCTTTGCGTCAGCAATCAAATTAATCGTTATTTGAAAAATGTTGATTTAGGGACAGAAATTTTGTGGCAAAATGTCCGGGAAGAAATTGTCACTTCTGAAGATGGTTATTTAATCTTTGATGATACAGTTATCAATAAAAAATATTCCCAAAAAATTGATAGCGTTTGCGTAGCATTCCGATAGGAAAGCTCCTCTGTTTGCGGAGCATTCCGTAGGAAAAGAGGCGCTTGTCCGGCGTCAGTACAGTGGTAATGAACATGGGGTGGTGAGTGGAATAGGAATAGTTAATTGCTTATATTTTAATCCTCAGGTAGAGCGATTGGGGATAATAGATTATCGTATTTATAACCCAGAAAGTGATGAAAAGAGTAAAATAGATCATGTAGAGGAAATGATGGTTGATGTGCTAGAAAAGAAGAAAATTCTAGTAAAAATAGTATTAATGGATAGCTGGTATGCCACCCAAAGACTAATGGGCTTAATAGATAATTTAGGTGAGATTTACTATTGTCCATTAAAAAGCAATCGTTTAGTAGACCATAGTGGGGGTGTGAAAAAATATCAAAAACTGGAAGAATTAACATGGAATGAATTGGAATTAGAATCAGGAAAGATTATTAAGATTAAAGGTTTTCCTAGAGATAAAAAAGCGAGTGCTAATTGGCGAGGTCCCCATTTCCTTCGGAAAAGCTACGCCAACAGAATGTAAGACGCACTCAAGACAGTCAGATTATTTTGGGCTACTGTTTCCACAAACTTCAGCAGAATATATTGCCACTAATGACCTCAGTTATCAAAGTACAGATGACGTTGAATTTGAGATTCGCGCCTAGGTGGAAAATTGAGGATATCAATCGAGAAATTAAACAACTAACAGGGCTTGAATTTTGCCAATGTCGTCGGGCAACAATTCAAAAAAATTATATTGCTTGTGCTATGTTGGTGTGGAATCATTTAAAAAAAATTGCAAATGTTATGGGAAAAACTATCGAGCAACTGAAACATCAATTGTCATCTAAATATCTAGTCTCTGAACTCAAAGAGCCGACAATTAAAATGACAGTCGCTTAAGTTTTTATGAATAGGAATAGAATCAGCAAACCTGGGCTAAATTGGTATGCACTATATATAGTGTCTTTGCGTAAGTCCTCTCTATATAAAGACAAAATAATTGAGTTATAGCAGCGGTTCTGGAAACAGTGGGAAAAACATTTCCCTGTCTAAGGTTTATCATCAGTCTATGTCAAACACCAACTTGTTCTTTGCTATAATTATGTATTATATGTTTAAATGCTAAACAGCTTACATAAAAAATAGCTTAAAGTCAGAAGTTATGTACTCCAAAATAAAACAATTAACCTCTATATTTTCTATATATAATTTTAGTAAACAAATACAGAAAACTATGTTTCGACGTTATTTTATTGGATATATTCTCCTCTTTGTTGCTGGTTGTACTACAGTTACAAATAATCAGCGTAGCAACTCTAATAATTCTCTTCTTAAGGATAAAGAAAAACTACGATTTGCGGTGAGCGGTATTCAAAGTCTAGCAAATTGGCAGCGTGATTATGCACCATTTAAAACAGCCTTGGAAGAAGTATTAGAGACAAAAATTGAGTTTGTTCCCATTGATAGTTTGATGGAAGCAACAGCATTACAGTTAGCTTTAGTAGATCTAGTTCTGGCGGGGCCATCAGAATATGTGATCGTTAAAGCCAGAACTAATGCACTGCCTATTGTCGCCGTAACACGTCCTAGCTACCGTGCAGTCATCGTCGTCCGTCGAGACAGTGATATTAAGTCATTAGCTGACTTAAAAGACAAAAAAATTGAGCTAGGTAAGATTGGTAGCACTGGCAGCTATCTTGGACAGATTAAAATGTTGATGGATGCTGGATTAGATATGCAATCTGATGTGAACATTCTCAACTCAAAAGAGTATAATTTTAAAGCATTAAAAAATGGTGAAGTTGACGCGTGGGGCAGAACTTCGCACAGATATGAAAAAACTATGCAACAAGAAGGTGTCTCCCAGAATAATTACCTCCTACTTGCCGAAAGTCCGCGACTACCTAATGATGTATTTATTGCTAGTAGCAAACTGGAACCAATGTTGGTGGCAGAAATTCGCGAGCGGATGCTGAAAAATAAGGGAAAAATGCTGCAAGCTATCCTATCCATACCACCTTTGCCTTCTAAGTATGAGGGTGGCACTTTAGTTCCTGCTGAGGATAGTGATTATGATATGATTCGCGAGGTGTATAAAGCTATCGGAGAAGATAATTTTATTAAGTAATTAGGGATATACAGTTTACTGATGAGGTACAGGGTATGAAAACTGGGAAACTTTTCTCTGCGATCGGCAAGTGGAGTAGAGGCTTAAGTATTGCTAAAAAAATTGGCTATGGCTATTCCCTGGTAATTGGTATTTCTGTGCTAGGGACAAGTTTAGGGCTAATGGTAGGAGACTACCACCATAGACAGGCCCAAGAGCAGCTAAGATTAGTACAAAAAAATTATGGTCTGTTAAAAGAATTAGAAAGCGCTATCTGGGAGGCGCAATTCCATCCCCAACAGCTAGCTGTTGTAGTTGGCAACCCTGTATGGTTTAAGTATGAAACGACTAAATTTCTGGCTAAGAGTAAGCAATTAAAACAAGTAATTAAGTCTCTCAAAGATATGATTGATTTTCAATCAAGTCAATTAGTAGCGGAACCGGAAAAATTTCAGAAAATATTACAAAGTTACACTCAGACATGGGATTTATACACTCAGTTAATACAGGGAATTTGGCAGGAGATAAATCCGGCTAATTTGCAGCCAGAAGATATCCCAGTTGCCAAGCAAAGAGTGTTGGCAGCTAACACTGGGAAAAAAGCAATTGAGATTCGTATTAAGTTTGAAAAGCTCTCAGAAAATTTAAACCAGCTAATATATATTGCAGAAAAACAACAAAGTGAAGCTAATAAGCAAATGCTTCGTTCGGAAATATTACGAATCCAAATTATTCTTGGTAGTATGGTGTTGTCAGTGACGATCGCTGCTTGTTTAGCATTCTATACCAGTCGAGCGATCGCCCGTCCACTCAAAACATTAACTGAGACTGCCCAAAGGGTGACAGCAGAATCTGATTTTCACCTACAAGCTCAAGTCAGCACTACTGATGAAGTTGGGTTATTAGCTATATCCCTAAATCAGCTTATACAATGGGTAGGAGAATATACTAGAGAATTAAAGTTAGCTCATCAAAAACTAGAGAAACGTAGTTCAGAACTCACACAAGCCTTGCAAGACCTACAACAAACTCAGACGCAACTAATTCAAACAGAAAAAATGTCTAGTCTTGGGCAAATGGTGGCAGGAATAGCCCATGAAATTAATAACCCAATCAATTTTATTTATGGTAACATCAACCCACTTCGGGAATATATACGAGATATTTTGGATTTACTAAATCTTTATCAAAAACTATATCCTGACTTACATCCAGAAATAGAAGATTTAATGACCGAGATTGATCTCAATTATATCATCAATGATTTGCCTCAGATAATTTCTTCTATACGGATGAGTACTGACCGGATTAAAAATATTGTACTATCGCTACGGAATTTTTCTCGCCTGGATCAAAAAAATGTGAAGCCAGCAGACCTTCACATCGGTATTGATAGCACTCTATTAATTCTCAGTCATCGACTCAAAAAGGGAATTGAAGTTATCAAAAACTATGGAGATTTACCTTTGGTAGAATGTTATCCAGCTCAATTAAATCAAGTGTTTATGAATATAATTGCTAATGCTATTGATGCGATACTAGAGTCAGATATTCAACCAAAACAGATTGTGATTCAAACAGAAAAGGTAGCTGAAGATAAAGTCATGGTGAAAATTCGGGATAATGGCCCGGGAATACTACTTGAAGTCAAAGATAAGATTTTTGATCCATTTTTTACAACGAAATCAGTAGGGAAAGGGACAGGTTTGGGTCTCTCTATTTGTTATCAAATTATTGAAAAGCATGGAGGTAGCATAGAAGTAATTTCCCAACAAGGAAAAGGTACAGAGTTTGCGATCGCTCTTCCTATTCATTCTAATGGTCTATTGACATAAAAAATAAGTCATTGTGACAATTTACAACCTTTTATATAGCACTACGCAAATACGCTCTTGACATTCTTCTTTTCCCTCACAGGAGTGCGCTACCAGGTGCGTCTGCCGCGCCAAACGGGGTCGCACCGCTGTTCCCTTTTCCCTGTTCCCTATTCCCTATTCCCTATTCCCTATTCCCTATTCCCTATTCCCTATTCCCTATTCCCTATTCCCTATTCCCTTAAAACCCAAATTTATTGTCCTAACCAAAAGACGTAATGCTATAGTTAATGAAACAGACCACTATAGAACAGTTATCACCCCTTCAAAGATATCACTGACGATCTTTCTGCACAATATTCTGATTCCATCAAGTCTTCCATAGCAGCAGTTTCAAATTTAATCGGCTCCAACTGCACGGCACAAGCTTTTAACTCTGGTTGCCCAGACTCAGGGCAAGCTTTAGGATGAGTCAAAGCATTTGCCTCTGCTTGATTTGCCCATAGTGCACCCCAGTGCATCGGCACAAATACAGTGCCAGGAGTAATAGCTTTAGTCACTTTTGCTGGAAATCTTGCGGAGCCTCGTCGCGATCGCACCTCTACCCAATTATTTTCCTCAATACCCAACTTTTGAGCATCCTTGGGATGAATTTCTATAAATGGCATCGGGTGCATTTTTCTAATTTTATCAATGCGTCCGGTGCGGGTTTGAGTGTGCCAATGACCATATAACCGTCCGCTTGTCAAGACAAAGGGATAATCTGGATTTGGTGGTTCTGCCAAACCTTGGGAGTAAAATGCAGCAAACCGTGCCCTGCTATCAGGAGTATTAAATCGTAAATTAGTATACATACGCTCCTGAGATACTCCACTACTATCGGGGCAAGGCCACTGGAGCGGACCCTTTTCCTGTAGTCGCTCGTAGGTAATTTCAGTCTGGTCGCAAGGGCGATCGCGTGTAAACTCAAGAAACTCAGCTCTCACTGCTTCCGAGTCAGCAAAATTAAACTGATTTGTAAATCCTAAACGGCGACCTACCTCTGCAAAAATTTCCCAATCTGCTTTTGCTTCTCCAGGAGGCTCACGGAATGCAGAACACAAAGTTACCACTCGCTCCGAGTTTGTCATTGTTCCTGTTTTTTCTCCCCACTGAGCTGCAGGTAACAACAGATGAGCATATTCGGCTGTTTCAGTAGGATAATAAGCATCCTGATAAACAGTAAAAGGCGATCGTAACAAAGCAGCTTTAGTCCGCTCTAAATCTGGCATACTCACCGCTGGATTAGTCGCTGCAATCCACAAACAACCTAATTCCTGGCGTTCCAAAGCCGTAATCATTTCCCAAGCAGTACGACCAGGCACAGGAGAAATTTGCCCTAGAGTCAATCCCCACAACTTTTCCACCTCAGCGCGATGTAGGGGATTTTTCACCACCCGATAACCAGGCAAAATATGAGAAAGTCCACCTGCTTCCCTACCACCCATCGCATTCGGTTGACCAGTCAGAGAAAACGGACCAGATCCGGGTTTACCAATATTACCTGTCATCAAATGCAGATTAATCAGAGTTCGCACCTTGGCCGTCCCCTCAGACGACTGATTCATCCCCATTGACCACAAAGATAAAACTTGCTTTGACTCACTCCAATAACGAGCTGCCGTTTCCAAATCATCCAAACGAATACCGCAGTGGCGTGCAACTAACTCAGGTGGGGAATGACGAATCACATCAGTGTATTCAGGAAAACCTGTCGTACATTCATCAATAAATGTAGCGTCGATCGCTCCCCAACGCATGAGTAGATGAGCAATACCGTTGAGTAGATCGATATCCGTACCTGGTCGAATTGCCAAATGCAAATCTGCTGCTTCCGCCGTTTGAGTGCGACGGGGGTCTACCACAATCATTTTCACTTTCTTATTTTTCTTGTGGTGAACCCGCAGACGGTTAAATACAATGGGATGACATTCAGCTGTATTAGTACCGATTAAAAATGCACAGTCTGTTTTTTCTAAATCATCGTAGCAACAGGGGGGGCCGTCGGAACCAAAACTTTGAATATATCCGGACACTGCCGAGGACATACAGAGGCGAGAGTTAGCATCAAAGTTATTAGTTCCCAGACATCCTTTGAGTAACTTCTGGGCAACGTAATAATCCTCTGTTTGGAACTGACCTGAGCCGTACATACAAATTGCATCCGGACCTTGAGTGAAGCGTACAGTTTGAATCCGGTTAACGATACGATTAAAAGCTTCCTCCCAAGTGACACGACGGAAGGGTTCATCTAGGGTATCACGCATCATTGGATATTTGAGGCGACTTTTATCCAATGCTTCAGCAACGGTGGCACCTTTAACACAAACTTTGCCTTGACTGGAGGGATGAGAGCGATCGCCCCGTACTTGCCAAATGGGATTACCTTTGCTATCTCGATTTGTTGCTTTTCCGGGCATTGCTGGCGGTAACACATCTAAGCCACAGCCAACTCCACAATAAGGGCACAGAGTTTTTGTAGGTTCCATAGTTTACTTTGAAAAATTGTCTATTTGCAGACGAACAAGTGAAATTAACGCTAATACTCAGTACAGTTAGATGCTAATAATTTAGTTTTTTCTTCTGCTAAATTTCCCTGATTTTTTGCTATTTATTTATCTCTTAATATAAGATAATACTTAATATCAATATTTATTTAACTTTAGATGATAGTGAATTTAATTTGTGTTTATTATTGAATACTTTATCAAAAATTATCTGTCACATTGGATACGTTTTAAGGAAATCTTAAAAGAGCAGATTTTGTCATTAAACAAGGAGTCACAAAACGTTTCCCCTAGCTAAGTTTTTTCTTGATACATTATACATTTTAGTAATAAACTTTAGTAAAAACCAACATTTACTAATTCAGGCTGAAATTCAGCCTGAAACAATATTATATTCGGTTGAATATTTATACATAACAGGACTTACGCATGAGGTACGAAAAACTAGGATTTGAGATTGCTTCCCTGTAGGTCGCAATGACGAAAATATGTTGTACTGCGTAAGTCCTAACATAATTAGGAATATGGAGCATCTTAACACAAAATCAGGATAAGAGTAGGAAAAGTAAGGATATAGCGCTACGCGCAAGTCAGAAGTCGGTCGGGGTAATTTCGGTCCGAATGCTCCGCAAACATGAATTACCCCGACAGAAGTCAGAAGTAATCAATTAAGTGAGTTTTCGGTGCCAAAATGCGGAAGCAAACAGCATTTATTAATATCCGCGCCCTTTGCTTCGACTGCTATATTAATCCAGGAGATGGAGAAAAAACTTTTTTTTAGAACGCGCCGAGCCAAACTTGATCTAACGCGCTCAGTAGCTCTAAGTAATACATCTGCCACCTTCCCTACTCACGAGATATTTACTAAAACTAAACCAGATGAAATCAATGGGTATTATTCTTCAGCAAACACAGGAAAAGATTCGATATGTGTTTCCTCTTCATCCTTATGGTGTTCGGCAAACGAACCCTCCGGCTCTTTTAAGAAGAAACCACAGAGGAATGCCACAATGATTGACATTACGCCGAGAACTTCAAAGAAAATCCGATTCCCAACAGCACCTTCTGGCAACAAACTAAACAAAGTCAGATAAACTACCGCACCCACGTTACCATAAGCACCAACATTACCAGCAATTTGACCTGTAACTCGGCGCTTAACTAGGGGAACTATGGCAAAAGTAGAACCTTCAGCAGCTTGCACAAAGAAAGAACAAAGCATAGTTAGCAACACAGCAGCAGGTAGCCACCAACCTTCACCTACACGACCAAATGTGAGATAACCGATCCCCATCCCTGCGGTCAATACTGTCATTGTCAACTTGCGACTACCAAGTTTGTCTGAAATTAAACCACCACCGGGACGAGATACCAAGTTCATAAAAGCATAGCTAGCTGCAATCATCCCTGCCATTCCTTTACTGAGTCCAAAAGATGTTTCAAAGAAGGCTGGGAGCATTGAAACTACTGCTAACTCAGAACCAAAATTAACAAAATATGTAAGTTCTAAGATTGCTACTTGGGAAAATTGATAGCGGTCTACAGGAGGATAATGTTTGTCACCTGCCATCAATTCTTTATTAGTTGCCCAACAATTATAAGCTTGAAACGCATACAAACCTAAGAGCAATAGCCAGACAATATATAGTTGACCCTGAGATAAGAAACCAACTTTATTCAAGCGCCAAGCTAATAAACAGAGAACTCCGGTTAAAGGAACATTCATCAACATCAGGAACAAGAAATCTTTCTGGGTGGTAACTTCTAAACCTGTGGCACGCTTAGGTTTTTGATATACCTGACCTGGGGGAGTATCTTGAACATTGAAGAAATAAAACGCACCATAAGCAGCAGCGATCATACCTGTCAGAGCGATCGCTAACCGCCAGTTCAATATATCACCTGAACCAAATGTTAACCAAGCAGCTATGGTAGGGAGGGTAAAAGCTGCGCCTGCCGAACCAAAGTTACCCCAACCGCCGTAAATGCCTTCTGCCAAACCTATTTCTTTAGGGGGAAACCATTCGGCTACCATACGGATACCGATAACGAAACCAGCACCGACAATACTTAGTGCCAAACGGCTGATGACTAACTGGCTGAAGTTTTGGGCTAGAGCAAAGCCTATACAGGGAATGGCTGCATACATCAGCATGAGTGAATAGGTAATTCTAGGTCCGTATTTATCTAACAACATCCCGATGATAATTCGGGCGGGTACTGTTAGTGCAACGTTACAGATAGCAAGAGTTCTTATTTGAGAAGTTTCTAAACCAAAGTCTGCTTTTAATGATGTTGCTAATGGGGCTAAGTTAAACCAAACAACAAATGAGAGAAAGAAAGCGAACCAGGTTAAATGGAGAATACGGTAACGACCGTGAAAAGACCAAAGTTCTTTTAACATTTTCTGTTTAATTACAATTATTAGGGCTATGTCTAGAAATCTTTTGAGGATTTGTTATCAACTTACTCAGAGCAATTAGTTTTCAGCTATCAATCTTCAGCTTTTCGGTTTTGAATTTCGCTATTATATCAAAAACTAAGGCTTTTTTCTATACGTTTTAAGTAGAAATAAACGCGATATTTAAACCCTTTTACGGAAGTCAATCTTCTAAAACAAAGGTTAATTAATCTAGCTGGATAATCAAACTTACAGTTATTTTAGACAATTATTTGACGCTATAGGTTTATCAAATTATTTTAGACATGATTGGAGTGCATTTGTATCAAAGTAAGCTGTTAATGCAAAGTAATAAATTACATTTTCTTCCGGTCTTAGTGTTCTGTTAATATTAAAATGATGGATAGAATAATTAGTTTTTCAATCCTCTCCCTGCTCCACTGCATATTCCTCAAATTTGAATTTTTGGAATACTAAGTTAGAATAAACTTCGGTGTATTTTTAGTATTTTTATCGCACTTGAGCATTACCTCTAAAGTTTTGGGATTTAATCGCTCTTCATGCTATTTGTAGTTACTCCTCCTGTATCTAGAATTCCACCTAACACCTACCACCTCAAACTAAAGAACTATTTAGTTAGCCATTGGTTAACTTGAAGTACACCATTGGGAGTTAGTAGTACTAAAAATTCTGCTGTTGGTTTGTTAGCATATTCTACGTTAGTAGTACTAGAGTTAGTCAACTTTACTAAAGGAGTTTCTGCAATATACTCGGAAGCTGCTTGATTAATATGTTCATATTTGGCAACCATTCCTGCGGAGTTCATTGTGACTCGATAGACTAAATTTTCAGAAAAAGTTGGATATTCTTGCCAAGCTTTGTCGAGCTGGTTGTAAAGTACCGAGCTTAATTTCTCAAGAGTATTTGAGTCAGTAATTTTTGGTGTTATTTGAGTTTCTGGAACTGCCATAGTCACCTCAGTTTCTATCGGTGCAGTTTCTGTAGCTACTGTATTGACTGCTGACTGGGTAGTATCAACCACTGGAGAAATGGCAGAAGTTGATGGGATAACAGTAGATTTTGATGTAGATGTATTGGCTACAGTTTCAGCAGAATTAACAGTAGATGTAGCAACAGTAGTTTCTGTTTCTTGTTGTTGAGCATATTCTGCTAGGGAGCGCTGCCAACTGTTGGTATAAAAACCAGCAAATAGTGTTAACCCGATTACAGATATAATTTTCAGACCTAGAGATTTTGCAGTTTCGGATGACTTGTTAGAAGCGTTAACTGTAGTAGACATTGTTGAAATTCTCCTTGTTGTAAAAATGTTGTGTTTTGAGTGTAATCAATTTTGGCTGTGATACTAAATTTGAGAAATGCTATATAGAACCCCTAAACGTATCTTTGTCAATGAAGAGCGTTTTTTGAGTTAGGAGACAGGAGATAAGAGGGAAGAGGGAAGAGGATCGAGCTGAAAAATTCCACAAAATACGCAGATTTTTCCTCAAAATTGATGCGCGATCAGACTTAACTACGGTAATTATATATATCTCAAATGGGTTCTATAAAGTCAAGACTTAAGTTTTCACAGGAGTTGCAAATTTCTCTCTTTGCCTTTTTCCTTACCAATTAAGCTTCTGCGGTCTTTTTTGTAGCATTTATCATTGACTTCCTAAATACTCCTGACTCTAAAACTTACTTTGGTTGAGCAGCAAAATTTTCAATTAACAAATTCCGCAAAATAGGTTTGAGGTCTTCACAAGGAATGCCTTTTTGAACGCAACTACCGAGTTTAGCATCTTTGCCAACTGTGCCTCCCATGTACAGGTCAACACCCTCAACCATTTTGCCATCTTTGCGTGCTTTAGTGCCCATCAGACCAATATCTGCAACCTGTGGCTGTCCGCAGGAGTTGGGGCAACCAGTCCAGTGAATGCGTACTGGTTTTGAAATTGACAGTTCAGCTTCGAGTTCCTTTACCATTGCCAGGGCGCGACTTTTGGTTTCAATCATAGCAAAGTTACAAAACTGTGCCCCTGTACAAGAAACTACAGCCCTAGTTAATGGTTGAGGATTAATGGAAAACTTTTCTAGGAGTGGTTCGCCAAGGAATGGTTCTATTCTAGAGTTAGGAATATTAGGAATGATAGCATTTTGTTCGACAGTAAGCCGAATTTCTCGATTTCCATAAACTTCAGCTAGTCGCGCGAGGTCAAACATATCGTCAGCATAGAGTCGTCCAACTGGTACATGCAGCCCAACGTAGTTTAATCGATATTGTTTTTGTTTGTAAACCCCGATGTGGTCGCGTTTTTCCCAAATAATTTCGTCTTTTGGAGCTTCCGTTTCCAGGGTTTGGCTCATTTGTTTTTCAACTTCTGAGCGGAATTTATCCATACCCAACTCGTCAATTAACCACATTAGACGAGATTTCTGACGATTGGCTCGCAGTCCGTTGTCGCGATATACTTCTAATATGGCTCGACTTATGGCAACAACTCGATCGGGTTCTACCCAAGCATGAAGGGGGATGGCTGCTTCACAACGTTTGGCGGAGAAAAAGCCACCTACCAAAACGTTAAAACCAAATTTATCATCTTTGTAAGCGGGAACAAAGGCAATATCGTTAATTTCCGCATGAACAGAATTATCACGACATCCGGCGATCGCTATATTGAATTTCCTTGGTAAGTTGGTAAATTCTGGGTTGCCTTTGCTTTTGCCAGTAATCATGTCTTGGACTTGCTGAACTAACTCGCGGGTGTCGTAGAGTTCGTCAGCATCTATTCCTGCCACTGGGGAACCTGTGATGTTGCGTACATTATCCATCCCTGATTGAACGCTAGTTAAACCTACTTGTTCAAATCGACTGAATATGTCTGGGATGTCTTCTATTCTAATTCCCCGCAGTTGCAAGTTTTGTCTGGTGGTAATATCGGCGCTACCATCTTCACCGTACCGTTGGACTATTTCTGCCAAGACTCGCATTTGTTGACTGGTAATTACTCCATTTGGCATCCGCATCCGCAACATGAATTTGCCTGGAGTTACTGGTCTAAAGAATACACCCAACCATTTTAGTCTGTGGTCGCGGTCAGTTTTGTCTATTGCTTCCCAGCCAATATTAGCAAATTGTTCTAGTTCTGTTTTTACTGCCAAACCATCTTTTTCTGCTTTAAATTTCTCAAATTTATTTAGTTTTTCTTGGCGTTCTACTGTGCCAGTCATCTATATTATCCTCATTTGTAAGCAGTCTAATAAATTTTGGGAAAACTAACTATAAGATGCTTTGATTGACTCAATTACTAATTTTGTTTAGCTGACAACTAGAAAATCAAAATGTTTAAAAATTTTGCGTCTGTTGTTACCATCTAGGTCAAATTTTTATTGATTTGTTGCTCATTAATGTAAATGAGTTTTAATAAACCGTTCGTATTCTTTGTTACAAAATATGTATAATTATGAAGTTTATGTATTTTAAAAATGCAATAAATGCAATAACCGCGCAAAAGTCCTGAATATATATCCTTACCATTACCATGCAGGAATAACTTACAGCGCTTTTCAGGTTGATAAACCACATCGTTATAACCAACACTGTTTGGGGACGAATGGCCATGTTTAGGGGCGAATGGCCATTAGCTTCGCACAACTACGTTTTACATGTTGCGGAGCAAAACGCCCCTACTGTGACTGAAATGAAAACCGCTGTAAAATCTAGATGGTGCGTTACATTTCATTAACGCACCCTACTGGACTACTGGACCGACACAGCTAATTTAGTGCAAAAGTTGTAGGGTGTGTTAGACGGCTTAAATTCAGACTATGAAAGAGATTTAGCAATCCGTCGTAACGCACCATTTTAGATGTGTCAGTCCACTACTGGACTTTGACTTTTGACTTATGTTTGAATATATTCCTCATGGACACTGTTATCTATGGAATCCTAGTTTAGTTAGCTTGCATTTAATCTCAGATATTCTGATTGCTATTGCTTACTTTTCTATCCCTCTAATGTTGGTTTATTTTATCCAGCAAAGACAAGATTTACCTTTTCCTTCTATATTCTGGCTATTTAGTGCCTTTATAGTTTCTTGTGGGACAACTCATCTTATGGATGTGTGGACCTTATGGCATCCCACTTACTGGCTTTCAGGAACTTTGAAGGCTATAACTGCCATAATTTCATTGTTGACAGCTTTTGAACTCCGTATTCTCATACCTCAAGCCTTAGTATTGCCTAGTCCAGCAGAATTAGAAAAAGCAAATCAGGAACTACAGAAACAAATAGTAGAACGCCAGGTTATAGAAACTCAATTACGAGAAAGCGAAGTTAAATTTTATGCTGCTGCGGAAGCAAGTTTAGATAGTTTATTTATATTTAATAGTCTGCGGGATGAAGTTGGAGGTATTATCGATTTTATTTTTATAGAGCTAAACTCCCGCGCTGAACAACTCATTTCTATGTCTAGATCGGAAGTATTGGGAAAAAGACTGTGTGAATTATTTCCGGTTAACCGTACCGGAGGTTTCTTGGAAAAATACGTTCAGGTTGTGGAAACGGGTAAAGTTCTCACAGAAGAGTTTTCCACAAATACCTTTACTCCCGATATCTCTTGGTTGCAACACATGGTGGTTCCTCTAGCAGATGGTATTGCTATTACTACTAGAGACATTACCGAACCCAAACAGATGGAAAAAATATTGCAAGAAAGAGAAGAACGTTTCCGTCTAGCTTTCGATCGCGCACCTATTGGTATGGCTCTGGTATCAACAGATGGAAATTTTATCCGGGTTAACAATGCTTTGTGTGAAATGCTTGGTTACAGTGAAGTTGAATTGATACAGTTAACTTTTCAAGAAATTACTCATCCTGACGATCTAGCTGCTGACCTTGTCCCTGTGCAGGAACTCTTAGAAGGAAAGAAAAGCAACTACAGTCTGGAGAAGCGCTATTTTAGCAAACAAGGTAATATTGTCTGGATAATTTTGAGTGTTTCTTTAGCAAAAGATCCATCAGGTGAACCTCTATATTTTATTGCTCAAATTCAAAATATTACTCCCCGCAAGCAAAATGAAGCTCAACAGCAAAAGCTCATTACTCAGCTAAAAATTAGTAACCAAGAATTAGAAGATTTTGCTTATGTCGCTTCCCACGACTTGCAGGAACCATTGCGGAAAATTCAGACTTTTGGCGATCGCCTCAAAACTAAATATGGGGAAGTGTTAGATGAAAAAGGGCAAGACTATCTACGAAGAATGCAAAATGCTGCTCATAGAATGCAAATTCTAATTAGAGATTTATTAAATTTCTCTCGCGTTACGACTAAAGCACAACCGTATATATCTGTAAGCCTTTCTCAAATAGTTACAGAAGTTATTAACGACTTGGAAGACCGTATTGAACAGACAAAAGGTCAGGTGGAAGTAGGAAAGTTACTGACTATTGAAGCTGACCCGATGCAAATACGACAATTGTTCCAAAACTTAATTGGCAATGCACTCAAGTTTCAATTACCACAAATTCTCTCTATTGTCAAGGTAGAAGCAATTTTACAGCCGGAAACTCATCAAGTTCAAATTATGGTATCCGACAATGGAATAGGTTTTGAGGAAAAATATTTAGACCGAATATTTACGCCTTTTCAACGACTGCATGGCAAGCAACAATATGAAGGTACTGGCATGGGACTAGCAATATGTCGTAAAATAGTAGAGAGACATAACGGTAATATTACTGCTCGTAGTAGCCCCGATCGAGGAACTACTTTTGTGGTTACTTTGCCCATTCAACAAACTTGTCGATAACCATAAGGAACATATTTAAGTTGAGTAAAACACCAGTACCCATTCTCATGGCTGAAGATGATGAGGACGACCGCCTCCTGACGATAGAAGCTTTAGAGGAAAGTAAATTACTTAATCAGCTATATATTGTTGAGGATGGGGAAGAATTATTAGATTTTTTATATCATCGAGGTGCTTATGCAGACCCCGCAAGTTCCCCCCGACCAGGAATAATTTTATTAGACTTAAATATGCCAAAAAAAGATGGTCGAGAGGCTCTTAAAGAAATTAAAGCTGACCCTAATTTACGTTTGATTCCTGTTGTAATTTTAACTACTTCTAAAGAAGAAGAAGATATCTGTACTTCTTATCAATTAGGAATTAGTTCTTTTATTGTCAAGCCAGTAACATTTGAGGGATTAATAGGAGTCATGCGAACTTTGGGTAGATATTGGTTTGAAGTTGTTGAACTTCCTGCTAGAGAAAATTGAATCTGTTGGGGCAATTTTCCCGTCTAGTATTTCTTGGGAAAATTCTATATATTATAAATTGTTTTCTGTTGGTGGCAATGTTAATTGTTCACCCAGATATAACTAGGGTTTGCTGAAAAAAACAAAGTGTGGGGAGTGTGGGAAGTGTGGGG
>JBARXI010000200.1:0-9428 GCA_049647275.1 Microcoleaceae cyanobacterium | reverse complement strand
CAATATCCGTTCTTTTCTTTCCACTGCTTCTAAGCATGGTCTTAATCTCCTGGAAGTTATTATTCAGACACTACTTGGTAATGTCTCTGTTTTTCTTGACTTGATTACTACTAGCTAGGCAGTTACGTTTTTTTTCTCTTTGTTTTCTACTACTAATCTTTTGGCTCTGCTATTTTTGGAATTGTCTATTTTTGATAAAATTATATCATGTCCGGTTGAATACTTATAAATAAGCACAGAGGAGTCAGGTAGGGGAGCCGTCGGTAGGGCGACGTACAGGAGAGAATAAAAAGGAATAAAAAGGAAGAAGAAGAAGAAGAAGAAGAAGAGGAGAAGAGGAGAAAGTTTTTTATCACTAATTATCCGGACATGATATTATACCAATTTCATCAAACAATATGACCAACAAATAATATAAGTAATTTCTAGACTTTGTGCCGATATTTTTTGAGAATGCGGGGCAAGATGTCTTGTCAAAATTAATCTAAATTAATATTTATTTTCTT
Source organism: Microcoleaceae cyanobacterium (assembly GCA_049647275.1). Taxonomy (GTDB): domain Bacteria; phylum Cyanobacteriota; class Cyanobacteriia; order Cyanobacteriales; family Microcoleaceae; genus JASJEE01. Next base: position 8,922 of record JBARXI010000200.1, on the reverse strand, counting down.
CACATTGAAACTAAAATAGCTGCCAACAGATAAAAAATAGATAATCAACTTCTAAACAAAAATAAATCTCACGAGACCAATAATTCTAAATCCCGACTTCTGAATCCTACTAATTTATCGCTACCTTTTTTCCAATTAATATTAGATAAGTAGGTCGGCATAAATAAACGCATAATGTGGGCAATGCGTGTAGGAAGCTAAAACCTTTATACAAAGATACTTATAGCCATTGCCAACCCTACAACTGTTCGATCTTTAATTATGCCCACCTACTTATAGCACTACACATTTAAGCTTAAGATATCCCTCTGTTACCAATGGATATTTTACAATTGACAATTGATAATTAATTAATCGGGTTTAAAGCCTCTTCTTTTAAGAATAAAAGCGGTCGGGGGATGGCGATCTTCGGAGCGGCTCTGCACTCTTCGGGTATCCTCGCCATATCCAATCGACCAAGAGAAGTCAACAATTTTCTCCTTGGTATCAATCCTCTTCCTTTAAGACAGAGGTAATTATTAATTATTGAACTGTTTTCTTTTCCTACCGGAATGCGGAGCAAATAACTCAAATTTATTCTCCTAACTAATGAATGTAAGTAGGTAGGCGCGAATAAACCTCACTATATAACTAAATGTTGATGCACCTCATACCCTTGAGATTGCTTCCCTAGCGGAATGCTCCGCAAACCTTCCACTCCGTTCGAGTCGCTTCGGACGTACTTGTAAATTTTTCCACCTACCTACTTAATGCTATAAAATTAAATTAGAGTAAGCTGAATTATATCATGTCCGTTTAATTAGTGATGAAAAAATCTATCGTCTGGCTTCAATGCCAAATCTCTGTATTATCCGTACCCTATGCTAATACTATGTCCGGATGATTTAGTATAATAAAAATGTTCTGGTGTCGATCTTGAACGAATATCCCAAATTGCTGCCAGCTCCAGTTTTCCCTTTTGAATTTACACCTACCACCTACCACCTACCACCTCAGAACTTTATTATCACTTATTAAGCGGACATGATATAAGTTATGTATCAGTATTCAATCAGATATTATATTACTCCGGGTTAATAACTACTCAAAGGTCTTAATAATTCTGAACGGAAACTGTGACGAACTTGAGTATTGAGATATCGCCTTTGCAAAAGTTGCCATTTGTGCAATTCTTGCTCCCGCTTTTGCTTTAGTTGCTCTGCCAAAGTGGGAAGAATCTTATGAATTTTTGATTGCAAAATATTTTCCATAAACTCTGTTAAAACGGCAATATCTTGAATTTCTCCGAGATATTCTTGGATATCTTTCATGTCTTGTAGATAAGCCTTATATGTTGAACCATAAAAGTCAGTAAACAAACTCATTTGATACCGAACTCGCTTTACTTCCTTACGCAAACTATGTAGACATTCTTCCTCAGAAAGGGTGAGTTTTATTACTGAATCATAATTTTTATGGACGAAAACTTGATGTTTTGAATTAGTCTGCTGTAGCAAAAAATTATGATTATCTGTTTTTTCTAAATCCTCTTTTTCTACTCCCACCAACCAAGCAGGATGGAGAAATAGTTGACTAATTTCAGGCAACAACAAATCTGGTAATACCTCTTGAATAGGTAATTGGGAAATATTTGTATAAATTGGCTCCTCTAACCACTCCTGCAACTTCTGTTTTAGTATCAAATAACTTTTGTGCCCAAGCATCTCCCGAACTTTTTTGAAAGCTTGACGACGTTGTTTTATTAATTGGTGCATAACCTTATCTAGTTCCGCTTTTTCTGGAGCCGGTAAATTTGGTTTATAGCGGTTTTCTAGTGCCTCTAAAAGCACATCTAAATCTCTTAAACCCCCCAAACAACGAGCAACTTTACCAATCTTTTTGTCTTGAACTTCTTTTGGCAGAATAACGACAGGGCCAAAACCATTCACCGCAGACCGCAGACGACGCATACCCACCCGCATTTGATGCAATTCCTCTGGATCTTTATCTTTGAGTACTTCTGGTTCGTGATTTAGAGTTTTTTGGAAATGTTTTTCAACTGCTAAGAATGTCCAGTCTCCAAGGCTGTTTACTTTTGAGGATACTTGTGTTGTCATAATTAATATAGACACTAATATTATGTCCAGATAATGAGCGATTAATAAAATGATCGGATTTCCAGTAAGGCAGCTACATCTCCTATCCTATACCGGACATGATAAGTAGGTACACAAAATTAATTACACATTTTCCCAAATTGAAACCTTTTTACTGCAAGGGTTACAGAAAATTAGAGTAGGTAATCAATTCTGTGTTGGTGCTTATAACTCAACTGTTTCATAAAACTGAGCAACTCAACTGTTTCATAAAACTGAGCAAAAGACATATTGAGAAATTACATAAACATTTTCTAAAAGCCTTTTAGAGAAGTTCCCTCAAACTTTTCTAAGTAGGTAGGCGCGAATAAACCTAACTATGTAACGAAATGTTGATGCAGCCGAAACCCTTGATATTGCTTCCTTCCACTCCATTCCAGTCGCTTCGGACGTACTTGTAAATTTTTCCACCTACCTACTTAAATTCTTTTTCGGAAATTTATAAAGCGTCATATTGTCAAATTTAATTAATTAAATTCGATAGACATATCTTGAATAACCCGCCTATTGAGCCATCAAAAACTGATATTTTTTATTTAACTTTAAGTTCTGATAAATTTTTGTAGACTTCAGAGTCTTTTGTGATTTGAGCTTTGTACTTCTTTAAGGCAGATAAGCTACTTGAAAAACGGGATTGCACATTATGGAATGATGCTACCAAAAATTGGTATGGGTAATGGTAGGAAAAAACAAGGCATGTTAATCATTCTGGCAATTCCTCAAGTCGCAAATCTCAAATTATTCGTCATTGTGCAACGCCTGAAAAAAAATTTATAATTTGTCAAATATCCTCAACTATTTCTGCTTCAGGCGATAGTTATCTGTTGTTTAAAATAACTAACTCACAATTATTTTGTTCACATAACCATTCCAACAAATCAAAGCCAAATCTAGCTAATTTGTCTTGATGAGCAATAATCACCCGTTGCACTTCACAAAAAAAAATTTGCGACCGTAATTTCAATAAATGTTTACGTTTAAAATTTAACCCGCTGCCAATTTATTTGACTGTTTCTGGAGTAGGATATAAGTTTTATAATTCTCCTACTTACCTATCTAACATCTGGTCTTTGAGCATTGCTTGAAACTCGACAAGACAAAATTTTTTTTCTAGGTGAAGTGCTTGTTTTCGTGATTTAAGAGTCAATATCATAACGCTGTTTTCCAGATGGGGTTTTGATTGTACTAATTTTTCTGTCTTCTTCCCATCGAACAAGTATTCTAACACTGACACCTAAGATTTCTGCTGCTTCTATTAGTTTTTAAAATTTTACCTAGTACTAAGTTAACAACATACTTATTGTGATGCTTTATAACGTTAATTTTCAAGTAAAAGTCAAATAAAACTCTTACACTCATCTCAATAAAATTTTGCCATTTGCCATTGTTATATTCTCATAATATTCTTTATTATATAGCAATCCTAAATGATTTGTGAAAAATTTAGATGTATTTATTTTGTCTTCTAACTACCACCTAATACCTAACACCTACCACCTACCACCACCAAAAATTTATAACTGAAATAGGATTGCTATATATTTATAGACATAGGCGTGAAAAAGAATGTAGAAACTTGAGTCTTGAGTAGCGGTGCGACCCCGCGAATGCGCGACAGACGCACCTGGTAGCGCACTCCTGTGACGGAGTAGCAAGCAGCAAGCATAGGAAAACTTGCTCTGGGTCAATAGCAGAGGTTATTTGAACCGTAATTAAACGGACTGTATATAACCTCAAGACAAGGGTTGCTCAAATAGGAATATTTAATTTCCCCAGATGTCTAATATATAAAACTTTTATGGGTGTTTGTTGTTGGATAAACTAGCTTGAAAAACTATTAAATACCATAAAAATAGTATATTTGTCAAAATAAAATAGAGAAACTTTTGACAAAAATCTTTAGAGTAAAGACCCTAGGTTAATTTGTTAACAAAAATTTGTCCGATGGTGAATTGTCAGTTATCATTATTGATCGAAAGGGGCAGCCAATTTCAGCAAAAATTAGGCACAGATGGATCGAGTAGAGATAGGCAGTAGACCCAACATAAGAGCATCCGATACTCAAGACTCAACTACAGGGAGTTCCTGTAGCTCAATTGTTGTGCAACCAGAAAATCACTTGCCATCGAGTTATCCCATTAAATATCAGGGGGGTGACACAAGCTGAGCAGACCCGCAGCCACACAAGGGTCTCCAGACTGCAAGGATGCCACCAGCAGCACCCCGAAAAATTGGTAACTAAACCAGTGGTAATCAGTCATTGGGAAGAAACTCTATTACCCAAGACTCAACAACCTATGCAAAATTGGAACATCCCAGATAGGGGCTGCACCGACAAGTTTTGTTTAGCATTAACCAAAAAATAATTTCTGTTGAAAGTTTTCATCAACATTAAATGCTCTGAACTTCAAGCAATTAAGTTCAGAGAAAGTCGAGCATATCAACACAAACACAAATAAATTAACAGATTCATTTTATGAATGCCACTGAGCTTTTAAGCGCCAATGAACTTTTAATTAGACACTCCAAAGGAGAAAGAGACTTTCATGGAGCCAACCTAATTTCACTCAATTTAGGTGAAGCAAATCTGAATCAAACAAACTTCAGTAATGCCAGTTTAAGAAATTCAAACTTAACTAAAGCAAAACTAATTGGAGCCAATCTTAATGGTGCAGATTTAACTAATGCTAATCTGTCTGAAGCCAAATTAATTGAAGCTAATTTGAGTGGTGCTAGCTTGACTAAAACAACACTAATTGAAGCAGATTTAAGTGGAGTCATACTCAGTGGGGCTATTTTCTCAGAAGCAGACTTGACTGCAACTATTCTGATTGGAGCTAGTATGATAGGGACTTGTTTGCTCAATAAGTCAAAATTGATTAAAGCTAACCTGACAGGGGCTACCCTCAGTCGTGCTATTCTCAGTGGGGCTGACTTAACTGGGGCAACTCTGAGTCGAGCCATAATGACGGAAGTCGATCTTAGTGGTGCTCAACTAACCCAAACAAGTTTAATTCGAGCCTATCTAAAACGAGCCAATCTCAGTGGAGCAAAATTAACACAAGCAGACTTAAGTGAAGCAACTTTAGTAGAAGCTAACCTTTGTGCTGCTGATTTAACTGGAGTAGACTTACAAGGAGCAAATCTTAGCAATGCTAATCTGAGTGGAGCTAACTTGAGTGGAGTCAATTTACAAGGGGCTAATCTCAGCAATGCGAATCTAAATGGGATTATTCTTGAAAAAGCCGATCTTCGCTCTACAGACTTTAGCCAGGCTAGCTTGCGTGGTGCTAACTTAAAAGCAGCTAACCTATCCGAAGCAAGCCTATTAAAAGCTGATTTGCGAGGCGCTAACTTACAAAAAGCTAATCTCTATGGTGCTGGTTTATTGCTGGTATCTCTTAAGGGAGCTAATTTAACAGGAGCCTGTTTGTGTCACGCTAAATTGATTGGGGCCAGCTTAAATCTTACTGACCTTGATGATGTTTGTTTAAAGGAAGCTATTATGCCGAATGGTTCAACTCATACTTAGAAGATATTTGCTTCTGCTGTTTTTTTAGCTTCCTTCCACAGCTAGCTAAACCTTACTTTCTTTTGGTTTTCTAAAACCAAAAGTAGGGGTAATTCATGAATTACCCCTACTTTTAGAAGCGGCAGTAGATTAAACCCTAACCTAACAGTGAAAAGGAATGTGGAGCGTTTGGGCATCTCACCTAGATAGCCAAAAAATTTCAAGTGGTTAATGGATTAGTTATAATTATATTTAACCGTTAAACTAATAACTAATAACTCACAAATTCCAAAATTTTGTGATAAGGTAAAACTTGGAGACTTTATCGGGTGGAGGTATAACCGCGCAGAATGAAACAATTGGGAACCCATCTAGTCGTTGACGCTTGGCAGTCTCCTGCAGACCTGCTCAACGATCCAGAACGTATCCGTCGCGCTCTAATTGATGCTATTTCAGCAGGAGGGGCTACCCTCATAGATCTATGTGTTCATCAGTTTAGCCCTCATGGAGTGACGGCAACAGCAACACTAGCAGAATCTCATATTGCCATACATACATGGCCGGAGTTGGGTTATTTTGCTGCAGACTTATTTTTTTGTGGCCATGGTAATCCCCACAAAGCTATTGAGATTCTAGAAACCGCTCTTCAGGCTAAACAAATAAAATTGACAGAAATCAAGCGCGGTTTTGATCCTGGAATGGGAGTCCAAAATACTGCTACAGCAGCAGATAGCAATGCTAATAGTTTTTTGCCAACTAGTTTAGCCAGGGGATAAACAACCAACTTAAGCAACTTTAACCAAATGTAACTAGACTTATTATATGTTTGGTTTTAGTTAATCATCCCACGGTGTCTGTCAGTCGTGGGATTTTAACATTTTTTCTGAGTCTTTTAGTGGTTTTATCGCGATCGCTGTTGTAAGATTGGGCGTACTACCCAATAGCCCGCACCAAAAGCAGCAATTACAATGAAACAAAAAGCTACTACTAGCCAAATACCATTAAGTTCTGATATTTGAGCCGAGGAAAAACGACTGTAACGATTTTGATCTGATTCTTCTGTAAATAGCTGTTCTGGAAAATCCGGCTCTGTTGAGGGGGAATCACTAAAAGGTAGAGAAGGTGAAGAAGGTGATAGATTTTCTTCGGAATTTGGCTCGACATCAGAATTAAAGTACGAATTTGAGCTAGCATTGTTAATTCCGATTTGAGAGTTATGGAAAGAAGAAATTAGGGGAGGGTGGGCCACCTGAGTGGCTAATTGGGCTTCATTCAGAGCTTCCTGTAAATGTATTCCTGAGTTAACAACTTTTTCTATTTCCCGGCGCAGTTTTTGATTTTGCTGGATTAAGTGTTCGTTATGCACTTTGAGAGATTCGAGCTTAATTTGAGTAGCTTGAAGTTCAGCAGTAGCTTCTCTATATACAGAAATAGGAACAGATGCAGAGTAATTATTTGCTGAAGCTTGTCCTGTTTGACCAGAAGTTGTAATATTTTGCATAAGTTATTGTCTATAACAAGTTCGACATTTTTAAATGATTATGGTTGATAATTAGTGAAATTAGAACAATTAATCGGAGATTAGTCAAGTAAACTTTAAAAGCTTTCTCATATCTGGTAAATTAAATATAAAAATTATTTAACGATTATTACATATGAACTCCTATGAAACTAACCATGAATCTTCTCCAGAATCAAGGACACAAGAAATGAAATATGGGGAAAGGGAAATTTTAGAAGGAAAGTTAATTACTTTTCCAAATCCTCGTATAGGAAGACGTTATGAGATTAATATTAATTTACCAGAATTTACTTGTAAGTGTCCTTTTTCTGGGTATCCGGATTTTGCCACGATTTACATTAAATATGTTCCAAATGAACGAGTGGTGGAGTTAAAAGCCCTCAAATTATATATCAATAGTTATCGCGATCGCTACATTTCCCATGAAGAGTCAGTGAATCAAATTTTAGATGAATTTGTAGCTGCTTGTGACCCGTTAGAAGTAAAAATTAAAGGTGATTTTTTACCACGCGGAAATGTTCATACTTTCATCGAAGTAGAATATTATCAAAAAAGCTAAAGCATTAGACATAGGTGTGAAAAAGAATCTAGGGATTTTCCATGGAAATTCCCAGAGGTTTGACAAAAGGTTTATTGGTTTCTTTCTATGACAATAGGGGGCTTTTAACTATTTTATTTTGTTGTTATTGGTCATCAAAACCAGAAAAAATCACTTAGATCGTGTTCGGATAATTAGTGATAATTATTTCTTAATATCATGTCCGTTTAATAGCGTGATAAAAAATTTTCTTCTCCTCTTCCTTCTTCTTCCCTCCTGTACGGGTAATTTCGGACCAAATGCTCCGCTTTCCATAAATTACCCTTACTGACTCCTGACTCCTGACTCGTCAGTAATTATTAACTGTTCAACTGAACATGATATTACTATAGCACTCCTAAATAGGTCGTAACAGATATAATAGTAATAATAACATCTCCAGTCAAAAGACAAAAAATGAATATTCTAGATGAACTAGATGATTTTATCAATCAGCACATATGAGTCCAAAGAAATTAGGCATAGCCTTGGCAGTAAAAAAGATTTTGTCGGAAAAATCGTACCATGAAGTCAAAGAATTATTAAAGGTTTCTCACAGTTTTATTAGTCAATGGAAAAACCTTGCACTGTTTCATGGCGTAGAAAGTTTAATGCTTCAATATCAAGGAAGACTTGGTTACTTAAAGACCGAAGAAAAAGACCAAACAATTGAGTGGTTGAGAGAACAAGATTCTCTGAGATGTACCCGATTTACAAAACTATTTACACCAAGCAATATGACGTAGTTTTTGAATCCAATCAAAGTTATTATAGCTTACTGAAAGAGGCTGAAATAAGTTGGAAAAAGACGAGGGAAAAAGAATCTGGCTAAAAATGATGCAAAGCGTGAAAGCAAAAAAAGCGGTCGCGCATGCTCCGCAACATGTTCTTCGGAGCTTCCCGTAGGGTGGGATGGCGAGGAGACCTCGCCATATCCAATTGACCAAGAGAAAAGAAATAGAGGATAAGTTGGAAATTTGGCAACCGGAAATAGAAGCTCGAAACCTGGCAGTGTTTCGGAATTGATGAGTGTCATCTGCTATGGGGAGATTTAGAGCGGTTATGGTTGGGGACTCCCAGACGGGAGAATAGAAATTCCTTTTCATTAATGAAAAGGAAAGACCGAGTTATTATGGAGCTTGCTTATTATCAAACAAAGGAATTTATAGTTAAAGAG
>JBARXI010000199.1:0-11629 GCA_049647275.1 Microcoleaceae cyanobacterium | reverse complement strand
CAATCCTATTTCAGTTATAAATTTTTGGTGGTGGTAGGTGGTAGGTGTTAGGTATTAGGTGGTAGGTAGAAGACAAAATAAATACATCTAAATTTTTCACAAATCATTTAGGATTGCTATATATTTTCAACTAATAGGTTAGTTTTGAACGTTTTTTTTAGGTGTAGCTTTAATTTTCTGATTATTGCTCCAAAGCTAATTCAGCCTCTTATCTGAAAATATATTTATCGAATGTATAGACTGATTTTGCCATACTTAGCTTATAATTATTTGTAGCAAATTACATTATGAATAAAAGAAAAAATAAATCTAAATTAGCGACCATAGCACGTCCAATTATTAATCAAATATCTCAATTATGTGGATTACCCACCATTGACTATTTGGAAGAGCGACTGCACCAAACAACAGAGCAACTAAAGCAAAGAGCTGAACAACAGAAAGCAGTATACCGAGTCATCAGTAAAATCAGAGCATCTCTGGACATAGAAACAATTTTTCGCACAAGTACAAAAGAAACTTGCAGACTTCTAGGTGTAGAAAGAGTCTCAGTATATCGTTTTAACGAAGACTGGGGTGGTGAATTTGTCGGTGACTTTGAATTTACCGAAGTAGGTTGGGATGACCTTGAGGAGTTAGGTAAAAACACTGTTTGGAATGACACCTATCTTCAGGAAAATAAAGGTGGTGTGTATCGCAACAATGAAACACAAGTAATAACAGACGTTTACAAAGCAGGCTTCTCTCAGTGTCATCTTGAAATGTTAGAACAATTTAATATCAGAGCTTACGCAAATGCTCCCATTTTTGTCAAACAGAAACTGTGGGGAATTCTGGGAGCTTATCAACATTCAAAACCCCATGAGTGGGAGACTTCAGAAGTTAAATTTTTGACTCAAGTTTCTGCACAACTGGGCTTTGCGCTACAGCAAGCACAACAATTGGCTCAAGTCGAACAAAAAGCCAAAGATTTGCGAGAAGCTAGCCAGCAACAAATGATTTTATTCAACTTAATATCAGAAATTCGTGAATCTCTCGACCTTGATACTTTATTTCAAACTACTGCTAAAGAAGTGAGAAAAGCTCTGAGGAGCGATCGCGTAGGAATATTCCGCTTCGACCCAGATAGTAACTACTGTTTTGGCGAATTTGTTTCTGAAAGCGTTTTACCAGCCTATGACTCCACCCTTTCGACTAAAGTAAACGATTATTGTTTTGGGGAACAGTATGCCATCCACTATCAACAGGGACGTATGCAAGTGCTGAACGATATTTACAATGCTGGTTTAAAAGACTGTCATATTGAGGTGTTAGAGCAATTTCAGGTTAAGGCACAAATTATTATGCCTTTAATCATGGGTTCAAAACTCTGGGGATTATTATGTATTCATCAGTGTGAAAATATCCGTGAATGGACTCCCAGTGAAATCAGATTTGTCAGGCAACTAGCAGCTCAGTTTAGCGTCGCTTTAGAACATTCCCATCTACTGACTCAAACTCGCTCGCAAGCAGATGAATTAGCCCAAACCCTGGATGCACTTCAGGAGGCAAATTTCAAGTTAGAACGTCTGGCTCGACTTGATGGTTTAACTCAAATTCCTAACCGTCGTTACTTCGATGAATTTTTAGACCAAGAATGGCTACGACTGACAAGAGAAAAGCAATTTTTATCTCTAATTATGTTTGATGTCGATTATTTCAAACTATACAATGATTTTTACGGTCATCCAGCAGGAGACGAATGTTTGATTAAAATAGCTCATGCTGCTCAAAAGGTTTTGAAACGCCCCGCAGATTTACTTGCTCGCTATGGCGGAGAAGAATTTGCTGTGATTTTGCCAAATACCGACGAAACAGGAGCTTCTAATATAGCAGCACAAATTCAATTGGCAATTAAGGCTTTAGGTATTCCTCATGTTAAAAGTCAAAAACAAATAGTTAGCTTAAGTTTGGGTATTGCTACTCAGATTCCATCAATAGATCGAACTTCCCAGGAATTTATCAGTGAAGCCGATCGAGCTTTATATCAGGCTAAACAACAGGGGCGAGATGGCTGGATACACTTTAATCTGATAAATACCAGAAGCTGTTGTCATATTACTGAAAATTCTCAAACTTATGACGCGATCGCAGAAATACCCAAAAGTTTATAAATCTTTTTCTCATCTTTTTTTTCGGAAATTAACCATGCAGCCTTGAGATTAACACTTTCATCTTTGTTATTCTTGACAACCTCAATCTAAAAAATTAGCTATATTCTCAATTTTAGCTGGCTCACCATGCTCATTTTCGGACATTTAACTGACAATTTTTGCAACTGATAATCCTTCTCGATGGTATTTAAGAATATGAATAATTTCTCCTTTCAATCTATCGTTTATATTAACCTATTACTACATCTACAGGAATACCAAAAATTTGATGACTTATTCAAAAGCAAAGGTCAAAAAAAGGATTTAGTAATTATTTAGCAGGATTACTTGGAGAAAGTAAATGGAAAAATATTGCTCAAATGACGAATAATTTCATCGCTTCTTCTTCGAGCGCGTGAATAGCGATTGCTTTTGTCAAAGTGGCGGTTCGAGATTTTATTTGTCTCTTCCATTAGCGATCGCTCAATTTCGTCAAGGCAATACTACTGTTAAAACTCTACCAGGTCGAGGCAGTATATTTATACCAATTTCATGTAGTTGAGCTACTCAGGTGATTAGTAGTCAGTAGCCGTAGGGGCAATTCGCGAATAGCCCGTACAGTAGTCAGCAGGTAAGGTGAGTAGCGTTACTTTTTGAACTTGATATTACCTGAAAATTACCAATATAGTAATCCTGTTTGAGTTGTAATTTTTTTTTGTGTAGCTAGGCGTTCGGTGGAAAAATAAATAATATGAAATACCAAAATTTTTGCTACATTTATCCCCTTAAAAAAAAGGGAATAATTTAAGGGGATAAATCGTGCAATAAAAAATTCCCCTGCCTTTAAAAGGGAGAGGCTTTAGACCCCATATTTGTCAGCAAAAGCCACAGCAGATGAGATACTATTTCTCAATCTTCACAGAGACAATTTTGTCACTTTGTGTAATGGAGTTAACAACATCCATATCCTCAGTTTTGCCAAAGGTAGTATGAACACCATCTAAGTGTGGTTGGGGAGCATGACAAATAAAGAATTGACTGCCACCTGTATCACGACCAGCATGAGCCATTGATAGTGTTCCAGCCAAATGTTTATTGTTATTAATTTCACATTTAATTTTATAACCAGGGCCACCTGTGCCAGTACCTTGCGGGCAGCCTCCTTGAATCATAAAATTAGGAATAACACGATGAAAAATCAAGCCATCATAAAATCCTTTTTCACTTAATTCTACAAAGTTTTTGACAGTATTGGGAGCATCATTATCAAACAATTCTAAGTTGATTGTTCCCTTGTCAGTTTCCATGATAGCTCGTGTCATGTTTTGAGTTTCTCCTAAAGTTAATTTGTGGAATTATACGCCATTTGCCAAAAGTCTTTTTCTAGTCTGGCGACATTTAAAAAAGTTGCTTCGGCTTGACTTTGTATAGTTTGTGAGGTATTTTGTAACACCTCATTTGTTTGTTGCTCTAGTAGTTTAACATAATTTGTAAATTCTGAATTTCCCCACCGATTAGCAAATTCATGATAAGGTGGTGGCATTTCTCCTGGTAGTTGCCAACCTTGATTATAGGCAAGTTCAATTGCCCAAAATGCAGTTGCTTGTACTGGGTATGGCATCTCAGTCAGCTTATTCATAAACTCACAATACTCTGTACAAGTTGGTTGTTTTTGAGTATGCAAATATAATTTTCTTTCTATTGCTTTAGCTTCAAACCATTTGAGTTCATCTTTGAGAGCATTTAGTCCGCTAATAATTACATCAAAATGAGCAATTGGAGCAACACTTAAAGTTCTGGCTACCATGCGGGTAAACTCGACTACAAATAGATAATCTTGTACTAGCCAAGTATTAAATTGTTGGGGTTTAATAGTGCCATTTTTACATTCTTCTAAGAATGAATGTGTGGTGGCATTTTCCCATATTGGAGAATGTTTTTTTAAAAGTTTTTGACAATTCATCATTAGGTTTGGATTGCTAGGTTTTAGGTTTTAGGTTTTAGGTGCTAGATTTTAAGTGGTTGGTTTCATATAAAATCTGTTTTATTAATCATTTAAAAAAAATCTTTTCCCAAATAATTAAGGTTTAAATCCTCTCCTTTAAAGGGCAAACAATAAAAATTTTTCCTTTTAGTCAATCCTCTTCTTTTCAGAAAGAGGTAATTATTAATTGTTGAACCTTTTCCTTATTTTTGCCATTTCCCCATTTATGTATTTTTCTTGTCTGCTAAAAAGTATTTATAAGTATTCAAGCGAACATGATATTATTCCGTTTCACCGAAGTCAAAAATCCAGATTGATTTGGCTAAATACTTTAACTAACAATACTTTCCCTGCACTCTAAAAGCAAAATAAAGTAGGGGCAATTTTGGTCCGAATGCTGGACTTTCGATGGAAAGCTTCGCGGTGACAAATGGAAATTGTCCCCTACTCCTACTCAAAATTAGATTGCTAAAGACTTAAGCATCAATCTCTGCTAATTCTAACCATCTTTCTGTAGCATTATCAATTTCTTTGGCTAAATTTTCTACTTTTTCATGGAGTTCTTGAACTACATTTACTTTCCCTGGAGACACACTATAAAGTTCACTTTCTGTCTGAGCTTTTTCGGATTCTAATTTAGCAATTTTTTTCTCTAAGCTATCATATTCTCGCTTCTCTTTTGATGATAACTTTCGTTGTCCACTTTTATCCCTAGAAACCCTTTCAGATTTTTGCTGTTTCGGTTGACTTTCTTTTGGCTTTTCTGCAACTGCTGTTGCTTTTGCTGTTGCTTTTGCTGTTGCTGCTTCTACTTCTTTATAATCTAAATAAAGGGAATAATTTCCTGGATACTGCCATAGTTTACCCTCTCCTTCAAAGGAAAAAATTCTATCTACAGTACGGTCGAGAAAATAGCGGTCGTGAGAAACTACAATTACACAACCATTAAACTCTTCCAAATATTCCTCTAACACTGCCAAAGTCTGTACATCCAAATCATTTGTTGGTTCATCCAAAATCAAAACATTAGGAGCACTCATCAATACTCTTAACAAAAATAATCGTCTTTTTTCTCCTCCAGAAAGTTTATGGATAGGAGCATATTGTTGATTACCTGGAAATAAAAATCTCTCCAACATTTGTGAGGCACTAATTTGACTTCCATCAGAAGTTTTGACATACTCTCCTACCTCTTTAATATAATCAATTACTCGTTGACTTTCATTCAGAGCATCCAGCAAATCTTCCGAATGTTGATCGAAATAACCAATATGAATTGTTGCCCCAATTTCGACCTTGCCAGAATCAGGTTGAACTTTACCCGTAATAATATCCATCAAGGTCGATTTTCCTACACCATTACCCCCAATAATTCCAACTCGATCGTCTGGGATAAATTCATAAGTAAAATCTTTAATTATAGTTCTACCATCGTAAGCTTTGGAAATATTTTCTAACTCAATAACTTTCTTGCCAATGCGACGACCAGGAGTAGAAATGTCAACTTTGCCTAGAGCTTCTTTAAATTCTACTTCTCCCATTTCTCCTATGCGTTGAATCCTCGCTTTTTGTTTGGTGCTGCGGGCTTTTGGCCCCCGCTTTAACCATTCTAATTCCCGGCGTAATACTCCTTGATGTTTGCGTTGAGAACTAACGGCCGATTCTTCTGCTAAAGCTTTCTTTTCTAAATAGTAGGAATAGTTGCCTGAATAAGTGTAAATATCTCCCCGGTCAATTTCGATAATTCTATTAGTAACCCTGTCGAGAAAATAACGGTCGTGGGTAATTAATAAAATTGCTCCTGAAAAAGTATTTAAGTAACTTTGTAACCATTCTACAGACATAGCATCTAGATGGTTTGTTGGCTCATCCATTAACAAAATATCTGGCTCGGAAAGTAAAGCTGCTGCTAAAGCAATGCGTTTACGATAACCTCCTGATAAGTTGCCGACTTTCACATCAAAATCTTCAATTCCTAACTGACTTAGGATAATTTTTGCCTTTGTTTCTAACTCCCAAGCGTTGGTAGTATCCATTGCTTGAGTTACTTCAGAAAACCGCCCCATTAGTTGATTATCTTCGGGATGATGAGCTAGTTTTTCTGATAATTCTTCGTACTCTCGCACTAGTACCATTTGCTCGCCAGTATCGGCAAAAACTTGTTCTAATACAGTGTTGTTTTCGTCTAAGTCTGGTTGTTGGGGTAAATAGATAATTCTGGCATTTTGATTAACTAAAATTTGACCGCTATCTGTGGGTTCTAAACCAGCAATCATTTTTAATAGGGTTGATTTTCCCGAACCATTTGTACCAATTAAACCTACTTTATCGGAGGCATCAATACTAAAGTTAGCATCTCGTAAAATTTCTTTGATGCCAAAGTCTTTTTTGACGGATTTTAATGTAAAGATACTCATGTTGCTAATTTCTCACTAATTGTTATTATTCTTGCATAAGAAAGAATAAATCAGGCATATTATTCTAACTTTTTTTGAAATGGAAGAGTCATCATAAATTCTATAAAGAAATTTGCTGTTGTCTTCAGCAGGGATTTTTATTGACACTATAGCTACTAAGTTAGAGATTTTAGTCAGGGTTATTTAATTCTAAACTGTGCCATATTATGTATTTACGAAAATACGTTATTTATATCTCCCGATAATTTATCTTTTGCTATCTGAAAGTAAGTAAATTCATTGATAAAATCTAGAATTAAATGACCCTGGATTTTAGTGGAATCTTATTATTTCCAAGACTCTTTGTTTATTATATGCAAACCAACTCATTTGAAAGGAGCTTAACTGCATTTTTATCTGACTGTCTGTATAAGCTTTTTTTTTACGGTGTGACTGCCATTAATCCTCTGTTTTAATTACCTTTGCTGTTACATCTGGTGTTAACTTCATAATCATAATAGTTACATTAAGTAGGTAGGTGGAAAAATTTACAAGTATGTCCGAAGCGACTCGAATGGAGTGGAAGAAAGCAATCTCAAGGGTATGAGGTGCATCAATATTTCGTTACATAGTGAGGTTTATTCGCGCCTACCTACTTAGATATCTCCAGAAAATAAATAAGCCTTTTATTTAATCTATGCAATTGACAGTAATAGAGTTGTAAAAGTTCTGATAAAATCATTTTTAGTACCTTTTTGATGAAAATATTTTTCCTGTCGCTTTTTGACTGTTGCCTATTTGAGCAAAAAATCTATATCTTTTTCATGCCTATGTCTATTTATGTGTTTTTTGATTAGAATTATTTTTTGTATTTTTCATAGATAAGTTAAGAGGCTGTTTATAGAACCCCTAAACGTATCTTTGTCAATGTTAATTTTTTTTAGTTAGGAGTCACCGAGTCTGGAGTCTGGAGTCTGGAGGTAAGAGGTAATATAAAATCTGGTTATACAGTAATCGCAAAATTACTTCCTCTTAATACAGATGTTCTATTGAATACGAATTTAAAAATTCATGCTATTCAAATCCTTTCTTTCTTCTTTCTTCTTTCTTCTTTCTTCTTTCTTCTTTCTTCTTTCTTCTGACTCCTGACTCCGAGCGCGATACGATAACTAATTACCCGGATTCTATAGCAATCCTATTTCAGTTATAAATTTTTGGTGGTGGTAGGTGGTAGGTGGTAGGTGTTAGGTGGTAGGTAGAAGACAAAATAAATACATCTAAATTTTTCACAAATCATTTAGGATTGCTATATATAAGAGGAACGGTCTGAAAAATTCCACAAAATACGCAGATTTTTCCTCAAAATTGATGCGCGAGAAGACTTAACTATGGTAATTATATAGATATAAAATTGGTTCTATAAAGCAAATATTTAAGACAGTTAGAGTGCTTAATGTTTGATATGTTCGCTTATTTACGGCGGACAGCTTTTAGCGGGCGCGAGTAAGAGAATATCTTTCCGCCTCACCTACCCTACATCAGAATTTAACCTTTCTTTTATAAGCAGTCTCTAAAGTTGCTTGTGCCTCATATTTTTTTGGTAACTACTTAAAATTATCTCGATCGAAATAGGATTATTCTTGGAGTTAGATTTACTTAAATATTATAAATAATTTATAAGTAGGTCGGCATAAATAAACCCATAATGTGGGCAATGCGCGTAGTCAGCTAAAACCTTTATACAAAGACACTTATAGGCATTGCCAACCCTACAACTTAAATATTATAAATAATTTATATAACTGTTTTCAAGTAAATGAAGTACATTCTTAAATCTTAAGTCTCCCTTTTTAAAGGTGCTCAGGGGCGGTCTTGAGATTTGGGGGTTTTGAGGTCTGGGGATAACGGGATATTTATTTGTACCTCACCCTTACTAGGAAATACTATACATGAATAAATTGAATATTAAAAACATCTGGTCAGCTCAAATATATATAGCATTTCTCGCTCTTGGTGAGATACACAAGTTTTAGATTTTTGGCAATAGCTCCGGAAGGGAACAGGGAATAAGAAATAAGGAATAAGGAATAAGGAATAAGGAATAGAAAAAATACTGTACTTCATAAAGGATGAGAACCGCTATATACATTAATTATCACAATCAAATAAAATTAGTAAAGTTCACAAACATACAAACTCTATCATAATTAAAGATAACTTTCCGATTACTCCTCTAGATTGATTCCACAACAAAAGTTATGGCCCGAAACTCACAACTAATTAACTCCTTAAGCTTAGAGCAGGCAATAGAAAGCTCTCCGGTGATAGTTAAACCTGAAATTTCTGTCGCGGAGGCGATCGCCCGGCTCAACCAATCTCGAAAAAATTCCTCAGTTGCTAACTCAGCCACTCAAGTCAAACTAACTTGTCTATTAGTAGCAGAAAACTCTCAGTTATTAGGGATTTTAACTGAAAGCGATCTTGTCAGACTGTTAGCTAATTGTATTAACTTAACAAACATAAAAATAGAAGAAGTAATGACAAGAGGTGTTGTTACTTTAAAATCAGCGGAAAATCAAGATATTTTTACTATTCTTAAGCTATTTAGTCAACATAAAATCAGCCACTTACCAATTATTGAAGAGACGGGTAAACTGATAGGAATAATCAGCAAAAATAGTCTTCGTGCCTGTCTCCAAGCAGCCAACTTACTGCGGTGGAAAAGAGTAGGGGAAGTAATGACAGAAAATGTGATTTGTATTGCCCCCACTACCGAATTATTAACAGTTTCTCAACAGATGGTAGAAGATAAAATCAGTTCTTTAGTTATTGCAGAAATTAATTCTACTCATCCCCTGCGACCGCTTGGTCTCATTACCCAACGAGATATTTTACAACTCCAGGCTGAGGGCATAGATTTTTACACAACCAATGTTCAAACTGTAATAAATTCACCCCCGCTGTGTGTAACTCCAGAAACATCTTTGTGGGTAGCTCATCAACAGATGCAGCAACACCAAGTAAGCCGTTTATTGGTATGTAGCTCCGAGGGAGAATTACAAGGCATTATCACTCAAACCAACTTACTTGCAGCCACTGACCCGACCGAACTATATAGCATTATTCACGAATTACAGCAACAAAATAGTCAACTTGAAGCAGAAAAAATTGCTGCTCTAGAAACTCATACTGCTTTACTAACAGCTAGTAACCAAGCCCTAAAAAAAGAAATAAGCGATCGCCAGGAAGCTGAAGCATCTCTAAAATCATTATCTGAACAACTAGAAACTATAGTAAAAAAACGAACGGCTGAACTCGAAAAAACAAACGCTCGCCTCAGACAAGAAATTAGGAAACGCCAGGAAATAGAAGAAAGTCTGCGACGTAACCAAAAATACTATGCAGCTCTGACAGAAGTTGTTCCTGTCGGAATTTTTTCTACTGATTCTCAGGGTAATATCGTATATGTTAATCAACAGTGGTATAAAATCACAGGCTTGCTACCAGAAACAGCTTTAGGTCAGGGATGGGCAAAATGTATTCATCCAGAAGAGCGCGAAACTACTTTTAATACTTGGTATTCCTACGTTTATAATCAACCATCAAAGTTTACTCACGAATGTAGGTTGCTCAAACCTAGTGGAGAAATTGTTTGGGCTGATACTCAGGCAGTGCCAGAAGTAGACGACAACGGTGAAATTATTGGTTTTGTCGGCACAGTAACTGATATTACCCAGCAAAAACAAGCTGAATTTGCTCTACAGCAACTTAATGCCAAACTAGAAACAAAAGTTGCTCAACGTACAACTCAACTGCAAAAATTGAATCAAGAATTAATTCAAGAAATAGGAGAGCGCCAACAAGTAAAATTAGCCCTACAACAAAATCAGCAATTTCTTCAAACTATCGCTGATAGCGCCCCCATTCTGATCTATATTTTTGACATTGTAGAAATGCGCAATGTTTATCTCAACGGGCAGACATTAAAAATAATGGGCTACAGTGCTACAGAAATTCAAGCTCTTGGGAATAGACTTTTTCCTACCCTGGCACACCCCGATGACCTACCTGCTGTAAATCAAAATATTCAGCGAAATTTGGCAACAGCAGCGGACGGCCAGGTAATAGAAATCGAATATCGATTTAGACATAAAAATGGCCAGTGGAGGTGGTTTCGTTCCTACGATACTGTCTTCAAACGAAATGCTGATGGTAGGGTGAGGCAGATTATTGGTACTGCTTTGGATATTAGCGACCGCAAACATACTGAGTCAGCATTGCGGGAAAGTGAGTCTAGATACCGGAACTTATTTGAAAATTCCTATGATGCTATTTTTATTCATAACAAACAAGGCAAAATTATTGAGGTCAACTATCGTGCGTGCGAGTTACTTCAATACAGCAGAGAAGAATTATTATCGATGGAAATTTATGCTTTACACCCCGAACAAATTTCTAGTGATATTTTTAGCAAATTAAACGAGGCTATCAAGCGGACAGGAAAGGCAGAATTTGAAATTCAGTTGCGACGGAAAGACCGGACTATTATAGATGTAGAAGTTAGCACTGGGATAATTGATTTAGAAACAGATATTTTTCAAGTAATTGTGCGTGATGTCTCTGAACGGAAACGAGCAGAAGCAGCTGTGAAATTAGCTCACCTTAGTTTAGAGCTGGCTGGAGATATGATATTTTCAACCAATTCAGAAGCTCGGTTTATTAATGTTAATGAAGCTGTTTGTCATCAGTTAGGATACTCTCAGTCTGAATTGTTGCAAATGGGTATTTATGATTTCGATCGGAATTTTTCAACAGCAGCATGGAGCGAAAAATGGCAACAGTTAAAATCTGGAAAATTCCTTACTTATGAACTAGTTATTTACACAAAAAATGATCGAGAAATGGTAGTAGAAATTAAGATTAGTCACTTAGAATTTGCCGATAAAGAATATGCTTGTGCTATTGCTAGAAATATTACAGATCGTAAGCAGGCTGAAGAACATTTGCGCCAGAGCGAAGCAGAACACCGCGCTACTTTTGAGTATGCTCCTATTGGCATTTGCTATACTACTTTAGCTGGTAAATATTTCAAAGTTAATCAAAGATTCTGCGACCTT
>JBARXI010000198.1:0-4486 GCA_049647275.1 Microcoleaceae cyanobacterium | reverse complement strand
TTTTTTTACCTTTGGAAACTAAGGTATAAATCTCTGTAATGTTGTCACCGCTAAAAATAATAATTAATATATAAATATAGGTAAAAAAAGTAAGACAACTTTTTGCCATAATATATATGAATAATCCACCGCCAAAAATAAATATAGCAATTCTCAAATTGGTGAGATACACCAGTTTAGGATTTTAGGGAACAGAAAATTGGGAAAAGAGAAAAATACTGTACCTCATTAATATGAGAAACGCTATAAAAGAAATACTTATTAGGAATTGATACAAATTAGATTTAGATTCCTAACAATTAACAAAATAAATCCAAAAAGGCAAAAACTTAGTGATTTGCCTTAGATATAAAATTGTGACAAAAATAATCTCAAAGCTGTACTGCGACAAAACAGCTATTTATTTGAGGAGAAATAAAAGCAATGCTAAAAACATTAGCGCTTCAAAAAAGAACCTTTTCTGCAAAAGACAAAGCCATAATTTTGTGGTTTGATGAAGTTGGTATTAACGACATTCCATTAGTAGGAGGTAAAAACGCATCATTAGGAGAAATGATGCAACAACTAACTCCCAAAGGCATCAATATTCCCAACGGTTTCGCTACCACTGCTTACGCTTACCGTTACTTCATTAAATCTGCTGGTTTAGAAGCCCAACTCCGACAACTACTTGCCGACCTTGACATTGAAGATATCAAAAACTTGCAACAACAGGCTAAAAAAGCGCGGGCATTAATAATGAATACACCCTTCCCGCGGGAACTCGAACAAGCCATCGCCCTCAGCTACGAAACCCTCAGCTACCTCTACGGCGAAAACACAGATGTTGCCGTGCGCTCCAGCGCCACCGCCGAAGACCTGCCAGATGCCAGTTTTGCCGGGCAA
Organism: Microcoleaceae cyanobacterium; assembly: GCA_049647275.1. GTDB lineage: Bacteria > Cyanobacteriota > Cyanobacteriia > Cyanobacteriales > Microcoleaceae > JASJEE01. The sequence goes on along the minus strand of JBARXI010000198.1, from coordinate 3,601 downwards.
CAAGAAACCTACCTCAACATTCACGGAGTCAAAAACGTACTCCAAGCAGCCCGTAAATGTTTTGCCTCAGTATTCACAGACCGTGCCATCTCCTACCGCACCATCAAAGGCTTCGACCACTTTAATGTCGCCCTTTCCGTTGGCATTCAAAAAATGGTACGCTCCGACCTCGCCACATCCGGCGTAATGTTTTCCATCGACACCGAAACCGGATTCAAAAATGCTGCTCTGGTCACAGCAGCTTATGGTTTAGGCGAAAACGTCGTGCAAGGTGCAGTCAACCCCGATGAATACCTAGTCTTTAAACCCACGCTCCGGGAAGGCTTCCCGACTATTATCAACAAACGCCTCGGCACAAAAGCCCTAAAAATGGTTTACGATGGCGGTAACGCTACCAAAAACGTACCCGTGCCAGAGCAACAGCAACAACAGTTTGCCCTCACCGATGATGAAATCCTGAAACTTGCTCAATGGGCAGTAACAATAGAAGACCACTATTCTCAAGTGCGCGGTAGTTACACGCCAATGGATATTGAGTGGGCAAAAGATGGCATCACTGAGAGTTTATATATAGTACAGGCGCGACCAGAAACAGTAGAATCTCAGAAGTCGGGGAATATACTGCGTAGTTATCAGTTGCAGGAGCGGGGAAAAGGGAAAATATTGGTTACAGGTCGTGCTGTCGGACAGGCGATCGGCCAAGGTAAAGTGCGCCTAATTCTGGATACGGAGAACATTTCTGAATTCCAACCGGGGGAGGTATTAGTCACTAACAAAACTGACCCCGACTGGGAGCCAATTATGAAAAAGGCTGGCGCTATAGTTACGAACCAAGGCGGACGTACTTGTCATGCTGCAATTATTGCGCGGGAGATGGGTATTCCGGCAATAGTTGGTTGCGAGGATGCGACAAAACTATTGTCCAATAGTAAGGAAGTAACTGTTGACTGTGCTGAGGGAGAAGTCGGTATGGTTTATGAGGGGTTGCTCCCGTTTGAAGTTGTGGAAACAGTATTGGATGATTTGCCAGAAACTCGCACCCGCATTTTGATGAATGTGGGCAACCCAGAGGAGGCTTTTCGGTTATCGGCAATTCCTTGTGATGGTGTTGGTTTGGCGCGGTTAGAATTTGTGATTGCTAATCATATTGGGGTGCATCCTTTGGCATTGCTCCGCTTTAACGATGTGGAGGATGAAGCGGAGAAGGCAAAAATTGCTGAGTTGACTATGGGATACGAACGCAAGGCAGATTTCTTTATCGATCGCCTAGTTTATGGTATCGGAGCGCTCGCTGCTGCTTTTTACCCGAAACCTGTGATTGTGCGGATGAGTGATTTTAAAAGTAATGAATATGCCAACTTGTTAGGAGGGAAACAGTTTGAGCCTGATGAAGAAAACCCGATGATTGGTTGGCGGGGGGCGTCTCGTTATTATCATCCCAAATATCGGGAAGCTTTTGGTTTGGAATGTCTGGCGCTGAAGCGAGTGCGGGATGAAATGGGATTGGCAAATGTAATTCCGATGATTCCGTTTTGTCGCACACCCCAAGAAGGGATGAAGGTATTAACGGAGATGGCAAAGTATGGTTTGGAGCAGGGCAAGAATGGTTTACAGATTTATGTGATGTGTGAGTTGCCCAGTAATGTGATTTTGATGGAACAATTTGCTGCGTTGTTTGATGGGTTTTCTATTGGGTCGAACGATTTGACTCAGTTGGTATTGGGATTAGACCGAGATTCGGCATTGGTGGCAGATATTTTTGACGAACGCCATGATGCAGTGCGACGAATGATGCAGATTGCCATTACTATTGCCCATGACTGCGGGCGGAAGATTGGAATTTGCGGTCAGGCGCCGAGCGACCATCCAGAGTTTGCCAAGTTGTTAGTTGATTTGGGGATAGATTCGATTAGTTTGAATCCTGATTCTGTGTTGAAAACCAGGTTTGAGGTAGCAAAGTTGGAGGAGTTAAGTAGGGAGTAGTCAGTTATTTAGTGGGGGTTTGCTTGCTAAATCCTTACAGCATTTTTTATGTTGCACAATGACAAATGATTAAGATAACTGAGGAAATTGGCTTTGGTTTAAATCAAAGATGAGAAAGCGCAATCAATTTAGAATAACGCAAAGTGTTAGAATGCAGCCTAATATCATGTCCGGATAATTAGCAATAAAAAACTTTCTCCTTTTCCTTATGTTTCTTTTTCTTTCTTGTTTCTTCCCTCCTGACTCGGAGACTTCTGAGGAGGTGACTCCTCCGTCGTTTATTTATAACTGTTTAACCGGACATGATATAACTCGATACCTACTCAGGTAAACTTTCAATATCTATTACAAAAATCCCTAAGATATTCTTTTCATCTAACTGATTATTTTTATGTCCTAATTTTTTTCGCATTGCTAATAACATAGAGCCGAAAAGCTTAATAGGATTATTTGAAGAGTTTTCTGTACCGAATAATTAAGGTTTAAAGCCTCTTCTTGGCTGCGCCACGGACTATCACTTTAAAAGCAGAAATAAAGAAAAAAAATCCTTTTCACTAATCTTATCCCTGTTAAAGAGAGGTAATTATTAATTATTAATTATTAATTGTTGAACCACCTTATTTGAGATTAGGTTTCAGATCGGCGTAGAGTTGTTTTGCCACAAGTAAATGCCCATTTTGGGAAACATGACAATAATCCCAATAAATGTACTCATTGCCAGAATAAATTTCAGTGTAATCTAGTATCCATTTATGTCCACGTGCTTGAATAATTTGTTTCAGAAATGGATATACACTTTTATGTTGTAATCGAAGTTCCTCTTCCCATTTGGGATTCCATAAACTGTCTAAATGGTCTAATCTAGGATTGCCAATAAAAGCAACAGGCTGCCAGATAGCAACAAATTTAATTCCATTTGCTTCGGCGATCGTATGTGCTATCTCCCAATTTTTTACAAGGGTTTCAGCCACTTTTTCGGCACGTTCTGGAGAATTATCGCAAAGATATGATTTATCTACAGATAATTTCCGTAATGGTTCTCCTTTTTTACTATTTGACGATGTTTTTTTGTCAAATAATTTATTAGAAATTTTGCCTGCTAATTCTGTAGTTCCAGCTAAAAAAACTTGATTAAAGTATGTGAGCAATGGTTGATTAGATTTAGTTTTCTTTGATTTATTTTGCTTATGATTTTCTAATATTTCCCGAATTTGAATTGTGCGTGAATGTTCATTAACTTCAAGTTCAGATTTACAATGAAAACCAATATCATTAACTGCTTCATAAAACCGATATAAAACGTCACTTGTGCGACATTTTAATGTTTACTTCCTGCTTCCACCGGAACTGTCGGCAGCACTCCGTCCACAGGCATCAACGGTCAAGCCGACCGCATCTCTTAAATTTATACTTGCATTTAAATCCCGGTCTATAGATATCCCACAACACCTACACTCATAAGTCCTGAGATTTAATGGCATATCTTGGACATGACTACAGTTAGAACAAGTTTTTGTTGATGGAAAGAATCTATCAACTACGACTAATTCAGAACTATACCACTGAGTTTTATATTCTAGCTGTCGTCTGAATTCGTAAAAGCCTTGGTCGGCTATTG
>JBARXI010000197.1:0-1963 GCA_049647275.1 Microcoleaceae cyanobacterium | reverse complement strand
TAACTGAAATAGGATTGCTATATTAGGCTATATTATACCTTTCGAATATGATATTGTCTAACTTTTAGGAATAGCCACAGGCTAACTTCACCAAATCTTTATAAAAATAGCTCAGTTTTGTGAATCTTGAATGAAGATGCAGTGAAAGGGTTTACATCAGGAAAGCAAGTGTTACATAATAATAACTGTAGATTTACTGAAGTGCTTCCAATAAAAGTTGTGAGAGATTGGTAAGAGCACCTAATTTTTTCCAGGGTTAATTTACTTCTATTACCAGGCATTCTACATCAACATATAACCTAAAAAAAAAATTAGAGGAATTCAACTTATGATTTTTACTTCAAATTTTGTCAAAAAGTTATCAGTGGTTACTGCTGGAGTAACATTGATGGCTTTGGGAGCAGTTAATACTGCTGAGGCAGCAACATTAGTTACTCCCAGTAGCCAGGAAACTACAGAAGGAAATAGTAATAACGACTTGCCGTTCAATATTGGATTACCGGTACGATATCAACAAGTGTACGATGCTTCAGAATTTGTATCTCTGTCAGGACCACAATTTATTACCCAGATTTTGTTTCGTCCTGATTCATCTTTTTTTGGGTCTGCTTTCTCCTCAATCCTTCCTAATATTCAAATAAATTTTTCTACAACAAGTGCTGCTGTTGATCGTTTAAGTTCAACTTTTGCAGATAATGTTGGTAATGATGACACAGTTGTTTTTAATGGAGCACTTTCTCTCTCTAGTGCGGGCACTGGAACGCCAGGAAGACCAAAGGATTTTGATATTGGAATCGATCTAGATATACCTTTTCTCTACGACCCTAATGTCGGCAATCTCTTACTTGATGTCAGAAACTTTAGAGGTGATTCGACAACTACCTTCGATGCTGAAAATACATCTGAAGACTCTGTATCCAGAGTATGGAATTTGGGTGATGTTAATTCGCCTACTGGCTCTACTGATTCACGAGGACTGGTAACGCAGTTTGTAACTGAGGAGTCTGTTTCTACTGAGGAGTCTGTTTCTACCCCTGAACCTGTTTCTACGCTAACTCTATTAGCATTTGGTGCTGTAGGTGCAGGTTCGATGCTGAAGCGCAAACAAAAGTAGAATGCTACACTCCCTAATATTTACTCCCTAATATTTACTCCCTAATATTTACTCCCTACTCCCTAATATTTACTTCCTACTCCTACACCCTACTAGTCTGTCAACCTGGAAATGATGGATAGATTTTTGCAGGCGCGTGATTTTGGGGTAATGCTTTTTGGGATTGGCTACCCCTCATATCATGTCCGGATAATTAGTGATAAAAAAAACTTTCTCCTCCTCTTCTTCTTCTTTTTTCTCCCCTTCTTATTCCTTTTTCTTCTCTCCTGACTCCTCAAGGTCGCCAATCCGACGGCTCCCCTACCTGACTCCTCTGTGCTTATTTATAACTATTCAACCGGACATGATATCATGCGCGATCTTGACAGATCACTAGAATAGCGATCGCTCTTTCAGTTGTTCAATAGTAGCGATCGCTATCAAAAATTATTTAACTAAAAATTTGGATTTTCTACTTGAGTAGTTGTTGAGAATGAGCCAACTTTACTCAACCGGGTGATTCCTCGGAGATCATATTAGTACTACTTGCTAGCAGCGCTACTTGAAAGTCCAATATACAAACCTATCAGGATAATCGTAAATCCTAGTAAATTCTCAATACTCAAGCCCTGATTAAAAATCAACAATGCTTCAATTGCAGTAAAACACGGGCACAATAAATGCAATAAAGCCACAATTCCTGAAGAAATTTTGGTAGTGCATCAAGAAAGTGTGGGAATGATTAAGATGAATATAGTCCTTAAATCGTGGAAATAATTATCGAATGTCCTCTGTGTGGTCATCATAAACCCCATAAGCACGGAAAAACAAGTATTGGAACTCAACGATACTATTGTCCCGAATGTGGAC
>JBARXI010000196.1:0-3149 GCA_049647275.1 Microcoleaceae cyanobacterium | reverse complement strand
TGTGATGATTGCTCGGGGAAAATTTGTTTAGCAGTGCTAATAGTTGTTTTGCTGAGTATAATTATTTTGGTGAGGTTAAATTTGATGTGCGGGTCGGGCAGGGATCTGAAATTAATCGACCTTCTTTATTATTATTGCAGGCCGAGAAAAAAGCAGGAAAAATAGAAATATTTGTGGGTGGAAAGGTTGTGATGATTGCTCGGGGAGAATTTGTTTAATTGAGGCAATATATAGGAATTTCCAAAAAGCGTGAGGTACAAAATTCTAGGTTTTAGTAACAGGCAACAGAGAAGAAAAAGACAACTGTAGATAAGCCTGCGGTGAGAAATGCGATATTTGTTATTTGTCTAGAATTTCCCCATCTTTTGAGTTGAAGACTCCAGTAAAATATGTAATTTACTGGCATAATTTTAATCTGTTATATTCCGAGCAGAATATAACAGATTAAAAGCCTGAAAACTGAGATAAAAAAAAGAATAATTGATGGGGGTATTCTAACTTTCTTCTTCAATTAACAGACCTCTGATGGAAATAAATATTTAACAGCCTTTTGACAAATATTTTAGTTAAATTATCGGAGATTTATAATGTATTTGTGATGATGAAATGAATTTGCTCCTCACCAAGGCGGTGGTTGATAAAGATAGATAGGGAGTATCTCTTAGAGCACTTTTTCCCTGAGTAGACCACTAAAATCTTGAGGGAGTCAAGAGTCAATAGTCAGTATTTTAGCAGGCTCATTTAATTCTAGATTTTAGCAATGAATTTACTTACTTTCAGATAGGGAAAGATAAGTTGTCTAGAGCTATTAATAACGTATTTTCGTCAAGACATAACATGGCAAAGTTTAGAATGAAATAGCCCTGGTATTTTAGTTATACCAATTTGCTCTGAGGCTGGACAGAATAATCAAATATATTAATTCCTCTGTCTTTATGTCTGCTTATCTTCGGTCAATTCTTTTTTGCTTATTATTCTATGCAACTTCATATTAATTTAGTATTACTTTGATTTATGGTTATGAAAAAAGGTGTATTTGCAAAAAGCACTCTTTAACTACGAGAGTGGAGGATTCCAATTGTTGACAAAAACAGGATGCTTCCGATAGACAGATGTAATACTTTTTGGAAAAAATATTTATACAAGTAAGTAGGTTTTAGGTGGTACATTTGAATACCAATTAGAAAAAACTTGGCTACAATTTTTTAGGAGGCATTTTCGGTCTGAATGCTGCGCTTTCCATAGAAAGCATTAGGGCAGCTCATCTGGAAGAGACAGCATGACCTAGGAAAGGAAATTTCCCTTACTGCTATTATGTCTAACATTATTCGATCGAATTGTTATAAACTGTAAGAAAAGGCTTGATATCTCTTGTGCCTAAAGAACAATTTTATGTTTTATAGAGGACGAGTTTCAAATAGATATTTTGACATTTTGCGTTATATATAAAGTCAGTACGCAGTTGTACAAACCTGCTTTATAAAACCGTAATAACTAATCAACTAGACTCGATAATTATAGAATTAAATCTGAAAATATAAATTATGAGCCAGTGTCTAAATCCTAACTGTCTAAATCAAAACCCACTAAACACAAAATATTGTCAGCAATGTGGTTCAAAATTACTCTTGGCAGAACGTTATCGGGCTATAAAAATTATCGGTCAAGGTGGTTTTGGAAGAACTTTTAAAGCAGTAGATGAGTTTAAACCATCCCAACCTCTTTGTGTGATTAAGCAATTTTTTCCCCAAGCCCAAGGTACGCAAAATCTGGAAAAAGCTGCAGAATTATTTGCCCAGGAAGCAGTTAGATTAGAAAGTTTAGGTAAACATCCTCAAATTCCTGAATTATTGGCATTTTTCACTCAAGATAATCGTCAATATTTAATTCAAGAATTTATCGCAGGGCAAAATTTACAGCAGGAGTTGGAAACAGTTGGAGCGTTTAATGAAACTCAGATTTGGCAGTTATTAAATGATTTATTGCCACTGTTGGAATTTCTTCATTCTCAGCAAGTGATTCATCGAGATATTAAACCAGAGAATATTATTAAGCGACCTCTATCTTCTGATTCTTCTGATTCCTCAGATCCCTCTTTACCGACCTTAAAAAAAGGGGAATTACTTCTGAAAAAAGGTGAATTAGTATTAGTAGATTTTGGGGCGGCGAAATATGTAACTCCTAATGCTTTGGCGGTGACAGGAACAGTTATTGGCTCTGCTGGATATGCAGCGCCGGAACAAGCTATTGGGAAGGCGATATTTGCCAGTGATATTTATAGTTTGGGAGTGACTTGTATTCATTTATTGACTCAAGTTGAACCTTTTGAATTGTTTGATGTGAGTGAAAATGATTGGATTTGGCGAGATTTTTTAACTTCTCCTGTCAGTGATAATTTGGGAGAGGTTTTAGATAGGATGATTGTGGGGGCAACTAAGAAAAGGTTTCAGTCAGTGGGGAAAGTTTTGGCAGTTATTAAACCTGATGTTGTAGATGTTTCACTACGGCAAGAAAAGATAAAATATTTGTCTCCTTATTCATCTATTCAAGAACTAGACTTAAGTTCAGAAAAGGGAGTTAATTATACAAAATTGCAGAATTTTTTGGCTGCAGGTAAGTGGCGAGAAGCAGATGTAGAAACTTGGCGGTTAATGTTAAAAGCAACTAACCAAGATAGGCAAAAAAGACTAAGTATTCGTTCAATCAATAATTTTCCCTGCACTGACTTAAAGACTATTAATCAACTGTGGGTAAAATATTCAAATGGTAAGTTTGGCTTTTCTGTGCAAACCGAGATTTGGGAAAGTTTGGCTACTCAAACATTTTATTTAACTTTTGAGAAATTAGGCGATCGCTTGGGTTGGCATTCAATTATGGGTTGGAGTAACTACGATAATTTAGTGTTTGATTTGGAGAAAGCACCATCAGGTCACTTACCTGCAAGTTTTGCGATGAGTGGAAATTGGGTGTGGTTTATGGAGTTAGGAAAGTTATTTTCGGCTCTGGTAAAAAAACTTGAAAGTTGTAAAATCTAGGGGGTGTTGATAGAACAAATTTTACTCTTTTCATTTCATCGGAAGGAGTCTCAGAATGTCACTGAGAAAAATCGAGAAAAATCGGATTTCTGAGATTGCTTGGTTACAGCGTAT
>JBARXI010000195.1:0-2692 GCA_049647275.1 Microcoleaceae cyanobacterium | reverse complement strand
CTCCCCATCTAATTACACCGATGCTACCGGATTTAATATCAAGTGTTTGACTCCCTCGAAGAGTTGAAAGAGTTGATCTGCAAAGGTTGTCGCCAGCTAATCAGGCAACCAGAATTATTGCGGGCAGTGACTCAATTCCACTGGTGGCCGTCAACCACTATTTGCAATGTCTAATCAACCGGATTCTATATAAGAGATGGCTACGGGGGCATAATGGTCAAAGCAATCAGTCTAATTCTCAAACCCCCCTCGCCATGACAAACTGACTGTCTGCAGCGAGGCGGTAATATCACCATCAACTTTTCTCAGAACACAATTAAAGTAGCCGTAGGCGTTTGCGATAGCATTCCGTAAGGAAAGCCTTCCCTAAAGGTAGCTATCTCCTCAGATGGCCACGGGGGTAAAAATGGTCAAAGCAATCAGTCTAATTCTCAAACCCCCCCTCGCCATGACAAACTGACTGTCATTGCGTTAGCGCAGCTTTGCGATAGCAAGCGCAACGCAGTGGAGAGTAGCACAATCCCAAGAGATGACCATGAGGGTAATAATAGTGGAAGCGATCGCAAAACTCTCAACCCCTTCCCTAGCCATAACAATCAATTACTTAAAAAAACACTAATGCAGAAAGAATATTAGATCTACATAATGACGAATAAAGGTAACACCGTTCTTTACACTGGCGTTACCAATGATTTAATCAGAAGAGTTTACGAACATAAGTCAAAAATGATAGAAGGCTTTACTAAAAAATACAACATCAATAAACTGGTTTATTACGAAATATATGAAGATGTCTCCCAAGCGATTGCTCGTGAAAAACAAATTAAAGCAGGTTCTCGACAGAAGAAAATTAACTTAATTAATAGTATTAATTCAGAATGGAAAGACCTGTATTTAGAAATAATTTAGTGACAGAAGACTTGTCATTGCAAATGGAACGGAGTGGAGAGAAGCAATCTCCAACAGATGGCCACGGGGGAAATAATGGTGGGAAGCGATCGCTCTTTTGTTAACCCCTCCTCGCCATGACAATTGCAATTCCTCGCCATGACTCCAATCTATCATTGCGAGGGTAACGGAGTGGAGAGAAGCAATCTCAACAGATGGCCACGGGGGAAATAAGAGTGGGAAGCGATCGCTCCTATGTTAACCCCCCCCTTGCCATGACTCCACTTTGTCATTGCGAGTGGAACGGAGTGGAACGTTTGCATAGCATTCCGTAGGAAAGCAATCTCCTCCTTGCGATCGCAAAGCTGCGCTCAGGCCATGACAACCTTTCACACAAAAATCTGAAAATCTTGACCTTTTTCGGAAACAATCTGCTAGCCTATATAAGTAATTTTTCATAGCTAATCTGGCAAACTAACTAAATAAATTACTAACCCCTTAATTTATTAATCTGTAATTCTACCCCGAAAATGAATATCAATACCCAACCCAACCTAATCTTCATCGACTCCCTAGTCGCTGACTATCAGAGCATCCTAGCCAATATTCCCCCAGGTACTCCGGTACATCAACTGGACAATAACAGTCATGGCTTGGAGCAAATAACCGAAATATTGGCCTCATATCGCGACTTAACAGCTCTACATATCATTAGTCACGGTAGTAATGGCCAGCTACTTCTGGGGAGTGGTGTGCTTAATGGGGATAATCTGGACCAATACAAGGGATTATTGTCTGCATGGCGGTTATACCTGGGAGTAGGAGCAAATATATTACTGTACGGTTGTATGGTGGCTGAGGATTCACAAGGGGAGAAATTTGTCAAGGAATTAGCAACAATTACTGGGGCTTGGGTGGCGGCCTCCGATGACTTGACCGGAAATCCTCAGTTGGGAGGGGATGCAGAATTAGAATTTACTACGGGAAATATTGGGCATGAGCAGGTAGAATTAGTCGCTCAATTGATGGGTAATTATGCAGGGGTATTGCAAGATGTTACTGCGACAATTACTAATGATACGATAGATGGAGATACTAGCAATATTACTGCTTTGATTGCCGATCCTGGGGTGGATGGCGGGATTAGTTTGCGGGAGGCGGTAATCGCATCTAACAATACTGCTGGAGCAGACCAGATAATTTTGCAAGACGGGCAGCAACACACGTTATCTATTTCTGGAACTGACAATACTGCACAGGCAGGAGATTTAGATATTAGTGACACGGTGACAATAACTGCTGCTACGACAAACGGTGCAACGGTAGATGCTGCTGGTATAGACAGGGTATTTGAAGTATCGAGTAATGGCAACCTTAGTCTAGAGAATCTGGTAGTTACAGGTGGTAACGTTGGATATGGTGGTGGTGGAGGTATTACACTTTTTAATGGTGGCACATTAGCAATTAGCAATAGCACTATTACTGGCAATACTGCTACTTCTGGTGCTGCTTTTCTTGGTGGTGGTGGAATACACGCTAATAATGCTACGGTTACAGTTAGCAACAGCACTATTACTGGAAATACTGCTAATTATGATGGCGGTGGGGTACTAATTCAATATGGCACATTAGCAATTAGCAACAGCACTATTACTGGAAATACTGCTAATGATGATGGTGGTGGAATATGGGCTGATAGGACCACAGTTACAGTTAGCAACAGCACCATCAGTAGTAATACTGCTACTGCTGATGGCGGTGGGGTACTAATTCAATATGGCACAGTTGCATTTAATAGTAGCAC
>JBARXI010000194.1:0-7877 GCA_049647275.1 Microcoleaceae cyanobacterium | reverse complement strand
CTACACATGATGGCTCAAAACCATCGAAGTCTTGAATCGTGTCCATAACAAAGATGGAGTTATTGAGGAGCCGGATGAGGTGATACGTCTCACGTCCGGTTCTGAAGGAGAGGTAGGAGTGGAGACGCTCCTATCGACTCTAACCTATAGCGTTTTGAAATGAGATGTAAAATAAGAGTTGGTTATTTACTAACAGTAAAAAAACCGGCAAATCTTCTTACCTGTTGCCTCTTGCCTGTTGCCTTTTGCCTAAAAGCAGCCAGGTTTTTTACGCAAATCAAATGAAATTACTATAGCCTTGATATAAGGTGCGTTGCACCGGCACCCTACAAGTAGAGTTGCTGCCTACATCATCAAAATTTAAAATTATCCCATACTCTAAACTCAAGGTCATTTCATTCTAGATTTAGGCAATGAATTTATTTACTTTCAGGCAGCGAAAGATAAATTGCCTAAAGCAGAAAATAATGTGTTTTCGTCAATAGATAAAATGGCGCAGTTTAGAATGAAATAGCCCCGCCCTAAACCTTAAACCCCAAACCCTATTAATTAAAAAATGTCTAATTTAATTCTATTTTGGCATCGACGCGATCTACGTATTTCTGATAATATTGGACTCACCCAAGCAAGCAAACAAAATCAAAAAGTAGTAGGTGTATTTTGCCTTGACCAAAATATTCTCAAACAAGACGATATTGCCCCCGCAAGAGTTACCTATATGATTGGTTGTTTACAACACCTACAAAAACAATATCAAGAAGTAGGTAGTCAACTATTAATACTGTCAGGAAAACCTACAGAAGCTATACCAAAATTAGCAACTTTTCTGGAGGCAACATCAGTCTATTGGAATCGAGATGTCGAACCTTATGCTAGGGAGCGCGATCGCCAAATTACAGAAAATTTAGAAACAGCTAATATTCAAGTAAAAACATTCTGGGATCAAATCCTCCATTGCCCAGAAGAAATATTTACCACTACCAACAAACCCTACACTGTCTACACTCCATTCTGGAAAACTTGGAGTAAGATCGAAAAAAATTCCCCACTCAATACTCCCAAACTCACAGGTTTAACTGAAGACAAATTACAACAAGCTCAAGAAGTAGGAGTTATTAATTTACCCACTGCTAAAGAATTGGGATTTAATTGGGAAAACCCACTCATTCTCGACCCCGGAGAAACCGCAGCATTAGAAAAATTAGAGGAATTTTGCGGGAGCGCCATCTACTCATACCAACAACAACGCAACCTCCCCAGTATTGACGGCACATCCAAACTCAGCCCCGCTCTTAAATTTGGCGCTATTGGCATCCGCACGGTTTGGGCAAAAACTTTAGAATTAACAGAAAATTGTCGTAGCGATGAAGTTTTTGAAAACGTCGAAACTTGGCAAAAAGAATTAGCATGGCGCGAGTTTTATCAGTACGTCATGTATCACTATCCCGAATTAGAAAAAGGTCCCTACCGCCAACATTGGCAAAATTTCCCGTGGGAGAATAACGAAGAATATTTTCAAGCTTGGTGTGAAGGTAAAACTGGTTATCCTATTGTTGATGCTGCCATGCGTCAGTTAAATGAAATTGGTTGGATGCACAACCGTTGCCGGATGATAGTTGCCAGTTTTCTGACAAAAGATTTGATTATTAACTGGCAGTGGGGAGAGAAATATTTTATGCAGAAGTTAATAGATGGCGACCTTTCTGCTAATAATGGCGGTTGGCAGTGGAGTGCGTCGAGTGGGATGGATCCAAAACCGTTGAGAATATTTAATCCTACATCTCAGACACAAAAATATGACCCAGAAGCAGAATATATTCGGGAGTGGGTGTCCGAGTTGCGGAGTGTGGATACGGAATATTTGGTGACTGGCAATATTCCGGCGGAGGAAAGGGAAGCTGTAGATTATCCTGCGCCTATTGTTGACCATAAAAAACGACAACGGCTATTTAAGTCACTTTATCAGGAACAGAAAAATTGATTCAGATGATCTCTAGGTTGCTTTTTCCTCATAATACCAGGTGGGTATCTCGGCCCAAGTTTAAAGTTTCTGGGTACAAGCCCAGATTCTGTAGGTTAGGTTGAGAGAAACCAAAGCCAACGCCTGATTACGGTCAAAATTTTCTTCCTGCTTCCTTCTTCCTTCCCAAAAAAAAATGGTCTACCGCAACGCCGTCTTACCTCAGCTTTTGACCTGGATAATACCAGGTGGGTATCTCGGCCCAAGTTTAAAGTTTCTGGGTACAAGCCCAGTTTACTGCCACTCGAACATCTAGACGCCCATGTTTTTTGATTTGTAGGTCAAAAAAACATTTTTGGTAGTCACCAACGTCGTAGTAGAACCTAAACTATTATAGCGATTATTTTTTTTTTGTCACCCCCTGTCGGGAAAGTCAAAAGTTAAAACTCAAAACTCAAAAGTTGGGACTGTTCTGAAACTGGGTCAAAAATCTATCTAATACATAGCACTATAGTTTTGCCTTGAGGAAAAATCATAGATTGTATCAACAGATAACAGATTATTCCAGAGATTAACTGTGCCAGATACTTTCAATTTGGTTAGCGATCGCCTCTGCCTCCTGACGGCACTTGGCCGAATTTTCCTCATCCACCAAAACTGTGACATGACCTAACTTTCGCCCTGGACGAGATTCTGTTTTCCTATACCACCAAACTGAAGCATTAGGAATCTGAGCTAACTGTTGTCGTTTTGTCAAGTAGTCATTTTCCGCAATTTCATAACCTAACAAATTGACCATCACCGCGCCCCTAGTTTTAAGAGCGGTACTACCCAAAGGTAAACCACAAACTGCCAGTAAATGTTGTTCAAATTGGGAAGTCTCACAGGCATCCAAAGTGTAATGACCAGAGTTATGAACTCTAGGAGCAATTTCATTAATCAAAATTTTTTTATTTTTAGTAATAAATAATTCAATACCAAACACTCCTACTACTTCTAAACTGTTGAGGAGAGTTTGGCCGAGCGCTTCAATTTCTCCTACCAATTCCAAATTTTCATCAGGTACAAAAACCCGCCGACAAACCTGATTTTCTTGTTGAGTTTCTACCACGGGATAAACTTTAATTTCACCAGTTACCGAACGAGCAGCAATAATTGCAACTTCCCGCTCAAAGGGAATAAATTCTTGTATGAAAATATCTGAATTTCCTTGAGATTTTAAACCATTAATATCCTGAATAATAGAAATACCTTGTCCATCATAACCATGACGGCGAGCTTTCAATATTAGTGGGAAAGATAAACACTCAATTTCTGTTCCCCACTCCCAAAAGTTCGGAACAGGTAAACCTAAATCTCGCAAATAACATAACTGTTCATATTTATCTAACAAAGGCTTCAACACAGATAAACTTGGACGAAAAATTACATCCTGCCGAGTCAGAGGTAACAACTCATCTATATTAATAAACTCATTCTCAAAAGTAATTACATCACAACGATTTGCTAACTCACCAGTTGCCTGAGAATCATCAATTTCTGCCAAAATAATATTCTTTGCTATAGATACGGCTGGGTCATCTTTTTGGGGGGTTTGAATAATTAAATCCACCCCTAATTTTGTCGCAGCATCCGCCATCATCCAAGCTAACTGACCGCCACCAATGACACCCACTCGTTTAATTTTTGCATTTTCAGTGCTGTTCATTTTTACGATTAATTTAATTTTAACTTTTGTATTTTAGCAACATATAAATTCTTGTTAGCGCCTTGATTCATATAAGTAAAGCAAAAAAAAAGAATCTACACAAAAATTTTCTTATTGTGGCTGAGGAATTTCTCGAATGTACTAATTTCTTCCATCCAGAGATTTCTATTTGTGTGAAAAATTATTGTCTTGGCTAAGGAATTTTTCAAATTTACCAATTTATCTCATCGAGAGATTTCTATTTGTGTGAAAAATTATTGTCTTGGCTGAGTGATTGATAGAATTTACCAATTTATTCCATCCATAGATTTGTATTGTATGTGAAAAATTATTGTCTTGGCTGAGGAATTTCTCGAATATACCAATTTCTTCCATCGAGAGATTTGTATTTGTCTGAAAGTTTATTGTCTTGGCTGAGTGATTGATAGAATTTACCAATTTATTCCATCCAAACATCTATATTTTCGTGAAAAATTATTGTCTTGGCTGAGGAATTTCTCGAATGTACTAATTTCTTCCATCGAGAGATTTGTATTTGTCTGAAAGTTTATTGTCTTAGCTGAGTGATTGATAGAATTTACCAATTTATTCCATCCATAGATTTGTATTGTATGTGAAAGTTTCTTATTGTGGCTGAGGAATTTCTCGAATTTACTAATTTCTTCCATCGAGAGATTTGTATTTGTCTGAAATTTTCTTGTCTTGGCTGAGTGATTGATAGAATTTACCAATTTATTCCATCCAGACATCTATATTTTCGTGAAAGTTTCTTATTGTGGCTGAGTGATTGATAGAATGTATTAATTTCTTCTATCCATAGATTTGTATGTATGTGAAAAATTCTTGTCTTGGCTGAGGAATTTCTATAATTTACCAATTTATCTCATCGAGAGATTTGTATTTGTGTGAAAAATTCTTGTCTTGGCTGAGGAATTTCTCGAATTTACCAATTTATCTCATCGAGAGATTTGTATTTTTGTGAAAGTTTCTTATTGTGGCTGAGGAATTTCTATAATTTACCAATTTCTTCCATCGAGAGATTTGTATTTGTGTGAAAGTTTCTTATTGTGGCTGAGGAATTTCTATAATGTACCAATTTCTTCCATCGAGAGATTTCTATTTGTGTGAAATTTTCTTGTCTTGGCTGAGTGATTTAAAATACTCTCAAGTCAGCTCTTAATTTTTTATCTGCTTCTACTTCATCAAATTTTGATTGTGCGATAAAATCATAAAATTTTGCTTTTTCAATCTTGGGAAATATTGGGCTAGTTTCAACCTCAATATATTTTTGATTTTACAGTTGATAAATTCGTAAAGCTTCCCCGTCATAGCGCAAAAATTCTGGTATACCCATGCTGGTATACAGATTAAGTTTATTAATATCGGCATGAGTAATATCAACTTCTACAACCAGATTTAGTGGTGGGTCTTGAGCTAAATCTAATTTTTTTCCTACCACTTTTGATTGATTTTGAACGTAATAACAATTATCTGGCTATCCACCTCTGTCTAATTCTGTCTAATTCTGGATAATTCAAACTTGTCGAACCCAAAGTTTTAATTTTTAGCCCTAGTTAAAAAACTAAAATTCTGATAAATCAACCAATTATTTCTCTAGCAAATTCATGTTCTTATAGAGGCATAGTAATTTATAGCAATCCTCCGTCATATATAATTCTAGCCCTGCAATTTTATCCAAAAGATTCAATAATGTTTTGGTATTTTTCCCAATTCAGATTATAAAAAACAATTCTTTTTTCAGGAATAGTTATAGCCGTAATATGAATCATTTTTTTCTCCCAGGCCATTTTGTTCCCATTTCAGTCATAGCTGATAATACTAAATAAAGAATCAAAACACTTACACCGATCAGAAATAGTATAAAATCATCTGGCATTTGTTAATCCCTAGTCAATTTTATTCCCAGATGATAACATTAACAGCGTTCGCGGAGCTTGGCATCAGCACCATCGCTATGTATTACTCATACCATTTGGAAAAAAGATTATTACAAATAAGTGATAGATGGTAGGTGGTAGGTTTTAAGTAGTAAGTAAATAAAAGATTATGAGTACAATAAATTTTGAAACACTTCCTGTGCAATACTTTCCCAAATCCCCCATCCCGAATCCAAAATTTTAATTATACTGTTTTGATAAATAAATATTTGCCCCATAGCCTGTTAAGAGTTCCCTATAAACACACTGCGTGTAACATTTTTTGATCGAATTTATATTACATAGTTGACATGACTTACCTGAACTTTATCCTAATTTTTATTGTGCCTCTCATTGCTGTTGTTGTAATTATTTGGCGCTTCTATCTCGAACCCAAAATAACTATGTTTGATGATGAAAAAAGACTCATCAACTTCCGTAATATGGATAAGGTTTTTCCCAGTAAAATTATCCATCGTTCTGCCAAACCCTATCATTTTCCTGAAAATTTGCGTGACCTAAATATATCCTATCAATTTCAGGGGGAAACTCGCACAATGGCAGACTTTTTACAACGGACAGGTAATACAGGATTTTTAATAGTTAAAAATGATGTCATTATTTATGAAAAGTATTCTCTAGGTTACACAAAATTTGACAAAAAAACTTCTTGGTCGGTAGCCAAAAGTTTTATTTCTGCCTTAATTGGCATTGCTGTTAATGAGGGTTATATTGAAAGTATCCATGACCCGATTACTAAATATATGCCAGAGTTAAAAGCATCAGGATATAATAATATACCAATTAAAAATATTCTCCAAATGTCATCTGGAATAAATTTCAGTGAAGCTTATGAAGATAAAAACTCTGATATTAACCAGCTTTTATATAAACTATTTTTGTATATGCGACCGATGGAAAAGGTGATTTTAAATTATCCGGCTAAACGCCCATCAGGAGATTATTTTGAATATGTGAGTTTGAATACTCAAATATTAGGTTTATTATTAAGGCAAGTTACTGGGCAAGATATTGTCAGTTATTTAGAAAAGAAATTATGGCAACCAATGGGAGCCGAATCAGATGCTTATTGGTTGACAGATAATTATGGAACTGAAGTAACTTTTTGCGGGATGAATTGTACTTTGAGAGATTATGCCAAATTTGGTTTAGTTTATCTACATAATGGGTCTTTTAACGGACAACAAATTATCCCTAAAAGTTGGGTAAAAGAGTCAACAATACCCGATCGCCCATATTTACAACCAGGAGCAACAGATGAACTTTATTTTAAGTGGGGTTATCAATATCATTGGTGGATTCCTGAAGGTTCAAATGGTGATTATTGTGCCACTGGAGCCTGGGGGCAATACATTTATATTAATCCTGAGAAAAATTTTGTTGGGGTAAAAACAGGTTCTAGTAATAGTATTTTGAGAACTATTGATGATGTAGAAACTGTTGCTTTATTTCGGGCGATCGCTGATGAATTAAATTAAGGTAGGTTTGGCCGATCTAAGAAACTCAATAAATTAATATGGCCATTTTTGCCCTGCCTAACTTAATTCAAAATTAGGCTAGTTTTTAAGTTTTAGTTATATTTTTAAGTTTTTAGTTTTAAAAATTTAAACTCTGTCATCAATCTCTGACAAAAAAAAGCAAAAATTTTCCGCATTAGCTAACGAAGTTTCAATATTTCTAGCGTTTTTGTGATATATTTAACAATGATATAATCCAGCGGTAATTTATTGCTTAACTAAATTTTGAAGCAGCAAATACTTATCCTCTGGTTGTTTTGGTAGGCGATCGCTCTCAATTTTCCTTACTATCAATGACTAATTTTGCTCTCCTCATTTTCCCAGAGATTGATAGATTGACTGTTTTGTGGTAATTAACTGCAAATGTATATGACATCTCTCCCAACTCTTTTCCTACAAGGAGAGGGTAGTGGTCTGTCAAGATAGTTTTGAGGGGTAGCCAATCCCAAAAAGCATTACCCCAACAATAAAAGTTACAAAAATATATCCATCATTTCAAAGTTGACAGACCAGTAGAAGTATTTTTGGCGTTGCTAATTGGTAAATATTAAGTTCTTGATACTAATCATAAATTTTGTAATATTTGCCCACCCTACCTCTTTTTTGTCTAATTGACATACTCCCGACGTTGCGCGATTGCGACACCGCGGTAGCGCTTCAACTCGCATGCGGAGTCGCTGTTTATACTCCAGGTGATGCCCTCCCCCTGTTTTTTCTATTATAACATGGGTCGC
>JBARXI010000193.1:0-3685 GCA_049647275.1 Microcoleaceae cyanobacterium | reverse complement strand
CCAGTATATAAAGTCACTTTCAACAAAGTATGCAGATTACAGACGACCTTTATAGATTACTAGAAATTGTGCCGGAGCAAATTAGACGGCCCCTACAGCAACATCAAGAGCGAAATCATCTGATTGAAATTGTGATGGATCTGGGTCGTCTCCCAGAGGCTCGTTTTCCATCCCACGCAGAATACCTGGGCGAAATCCCTGTTTCCAGAAAAGACCTTAGTTACTGCATAGAAAGAATTGGCGATTTTAGCAGTGATAACAGAGCAGGTATTGAGCAAACTCTACACCGGATTAGTGCTATGCGCAATCGCACGGGGGAGATTATTGGTTTGACTTGCCGAGTGGGGCGGGCAGTTTTTGGCACCATTGGTATGATTCGCGACCTGGTGGAAACCGGAAGGTCAATTTTGATGCTCGGTCGCCCTGGTGTGGGAAAGACAACGGCACTGCGAGAAATTGCACGGGTGCTGGCTGATGAACTGGAAAAACGGGTCGTGATTATTGATAGCTCTAATGAAATTGCTGGAGATGGAGATGTTCCTCATCCTGCTATCGGTCGCGCCCGTCGGATGCAAGTTTCTAGCCCCGAACGACAGCATCAAGTGATGATTGAGGCGGTGGAAAATCATATGCCAGAGGTGATTGTGATTGATGAAATTGGTACGGAATTGGAGGCTCTGGCAGCGAGAACGATTGCAGAACGTGGTGTGCAGTTAGTGGGTACTGCTCATGGTAATCAGATGGAAAATTTGGTGAAAAATCCAACCTTATCCGATCTGATCGGGGGTATTCAGGCTGTAACTTTGGGAGATGATGAAGCTCGACGGCGGGGTTCTCAAAAGACTGTTTTGGAACGTAAGGCTCCCCCAACTTTTGAAATTGCTGTGGAAATGTTGGAAAGACATCGTTGGGTTGTGCATGAACAGGTGGCTGATAGTGTTGATGCTTTGCTTCGTGGGCAAAAACCTAATCCCCAGGTGAGAACGGTTAGCGATGCTGGTGAAGTTAAGATTACACGAGAGTTTAGTAATCCAGGATTGGGTTTGGGTATTAATCGGAATGGGGGAGGGCTACTCCGACAGTCGGAGGAAATGTTGACTTCGGGTGCTGGTTTTAGGGATTCTGGTTATATGATGCCGTTGCCTAATACAGCTCAAATCAATCAACCAGTAGACTTTTCTGAGGCGAAGTCTTTTGAACAGTTGTTGGATGAGTCTCTGTCTGGTAATGGGATGTTTTCTCATGGCAAAGGAGGAGGTTGGGAAGCTAAAAATAGGGGTCCTAATGGTGAGGATTTGCCTCTGCATATCTACCCCTATGCAATTCCACATCATCAGATGGAGCAGGTGATTACTACTTTGGGTTTGCCTGTGGTTTTGACTAAGGATATTGATAGTGCGGATGTGGTTTTGGCTTTGCGATCGCATACCCGGAAACAGTCGAAGTTACGGCATATGGCTAAGACTCGTCATGTGCCTATTCATGTGATTAAAAATAGCGGTCTGCCTCAAATTGCTAAGGCGCTCCGACGGTTGTTGGATATGGAAGACCCTAGCACTCCTGAATTTGCCGATTTGGATTTGTTTGCTGCTTCAGCTTCAGAAGATGAGATGGAGGCTTTGGAAGAAGCACGGTTAGCTGTGGAGCAAATTGTGATTCCAAAGGGGCAACCAGTTGAACTTTTACCACGTTCTCCAAAGGTGCGTAAGATGCAGCATGAACTGATTGAGCATTATCGCTTGAAGTCTGCTAGTTTTGGAGATGAGCCTAACCGACGTCTGCGAATTTATCCAGCTTGACATACTCCCGGCGGTGCGCTTAGGCGACACCGCGGGACTTCCCGCCAGGGAAGTTAAAGGTATATCCTGAACATGACCGCAATTAGAGCAAGTCTTAGTGCTTGAAAACCACCTATCAACTACTACTAATTCTGCGCCGTACCACTCACACTTGTATGCAAGATCATGTTCGGATAATTAGTTATAAAAAAGTATTTGTTTTGTTTGTAGTTGCGCTTTAGCGCCTCAATATGTCTAGGAGCGCTAAAGCGCAACAACGCAGCCCTATTATAAGTGTTTTACCGAACATGATGTAAGTTGTCGTCTAAACTCATAAAAACCTTGATCTGCTATTGACTTGGCTAGTTTGTGATTAGCTAACATTCCACTAACGTTTGAATATTCTATTTAGACCGTTATTTTTTGATTAAGTCAAATACTCCTGAAAAGTTGCGTCAAAATATAGGGAGAGTACAAATTATTAAAACCCTTGACTATTTTCATCGAATATGGTATCAAAAACACTTTTCCAAACAAATTCCAGATCCCAAACATCAAAATTGGATTACGACTTAGTAATCGTTGGTGGGGGCATTGTTGGTACCGCCCTCGCTTGCGCCCTGAAAAATTCTGGGTTAAAAGTCGCACTGATTGAAAGCCAACCTAAATCTGTAGTCGCAGGCAGAAAACTCGCTTATAACCTTTCCCTAATGTCAGGCAGAATATTGGATGGCATTGGGGTTTGGCAACAAATTTTGCCCAACATCACTACATATCGGCAAATTAGTCTTTCTGATGGCAACTATCCCCGCACTGTCCAATTTAATCCTGAAGATTTGGCTACCACTGGTAAAAAACCTACTCCCACTGAAGGATTAGGTTATGTGGGAGAACATCAGGTAATACTGACGGCAATGCAGGAATTTTTGGCAGACTGTCCGCAACTTACCTGGTTATCTCCGGCGGAGGTGCTGGAGGTAAACTATCAAAGAGATTTTGTAGAGGTTGAGCTGAGGCGAAAGGATACAGAAAATTTATCTGGTGGAGATGAAACTTTTACTGTTCGCTCTCGGTTGGTAGTGGCAGCAGATGGGGCGAGGTCTCGCATTCGTGAGGCTGCTGGTATCGGTACTCATGGTTGGAAGTATTGGCAGTCTTGTGTGGCGATGACTATTAAAACTGAAAAGTCTCACAATAATATTGCGTTTGAGAGGTTTTGGCCTAGTGGCCCGATGGGAGTGTTGCCATTGCCGGGAAATCGCTGTCAGGTGGTGTGGACTTCTCCCCATGCGGAGGCCAAGGCGTTGCAGGAGTTGGATCGACAGGAGTTTTTGGCAAAGTTGGAGTATCGCACTGCTGGTTTGTTGGGTAAGTTGGAGTTGTTGAGCGATCGCTATGTTTTTCCTGTGCAGTTGATGCAGAGCGATCGCTATTCTCAACATCGTCTGGCTTTGATCGGGGATGCTGCTCACTGTTGTCATCCGGTGGGTGGTCAAGGTTTGAATATGGGTATTCGGGATGTGGCGGCGATCGCTGAGGTTATTAAAATTGCCTATCAGCAGAGTGAGGATATTGGAGATATTGGGGTATTGAAGCGTTATGAAGGTTGGCGCAGAAAGGAGAATTTAGTAATTTTAGGAGTTACCGATCTTCTCGATAGGATGTTTTCTGGTACTTTGTTACCGATAGTGGCGGTTCGTCGTTTGGGTTTGTGGGGTATGGGAGTTATTCCGATGTTTAAATCTTTGTCTTTGCGGGTGATGACTGGTTTGTTTGGTCGTCATCCAGAGTTGGCTCAGATGTTGTCGGTTAAGTAGAGCGATTTTTTTGTTAATCTCTTTATCTGCGTTCTGCTCAACTTACCATGAATTAACCAAATGAGAGTAGGGGTAATTCATGAATTACCC